>JBCCCJ010000970.1:0-3198 GCA_039033615.1 Bacteroidota bacterium | reverse complement strand
CCTTGATCTGGAAAGAAATATCTACGCGAAAAGAGGAAGTTATTTTTCAAGTCTCCCTTAGTACTTGACCAAGTAAAACGCAGTCATTTTTTCGTAGGGAAGGAAGGGAAGCCCAATGTGAGGAACCAAGTGAGGTGCTTTCTGACGAAGAATTGGGACGAAAGAACAAGCGAAATGATCCAAATTATTGTTGGAGCATTTCTGAACAAGTCGAAACAGGACTGTTTTCTCACTCCCGCTCCAACTGCACCTGCATCCGCGCAATCCGGTCCACCAACTTCTCTGAACTCAGCCGCTCCCGTAGGCGATCTACCATGATGGGGAAACAAAAGGGTGTGAAACGACTTGGCTCGGTCAACAGCAACTGCTGAGATTGTAGCCGCTCTAGGGTGGCTTTCAGGCGGTCGCCGTCGATTTGGTAGTTGAGGACTTCGGTGTAGGCTTGCTGCAACAACAGATTGTTAGGGTCGTGTTCCTGAAAGACTTTGTAAAGCAGGGAAGTGGAGGCTTGGAGGTGCTTGTCCTTGACCGGTTTGCCAGGGAAGCCTTGAAACACCAGACCCGCCACGCGCGCGATTTCCCGGAAGCGACGTTGCACCATCTCGGTTTCATTGATGGCTTCGCTGAGGTCTGATTCCAGGTTGTCGGGCGAAAAAATCTCCGCTTCCAAAACCTCTTCCAGCGGAATGGGCTGGTCCGAGAGCAATTCCAGGCCGTAGTCGTTCATCGCAATGGAAAAGGTCCGGGGCACCAATTGCCCGATGCGCCAGGCCAGCAAGGCTCCCAGGATTTCGTGCACCACCCGCCCCTCAAAAGGGTAGAGGTAGAGATGATGCCCTTCCTTGCTGGAAATGCTCTCCAACAAACATTGATCGTGCCGGGGAATGGCCGAGCGCCGCTGCTGCAAGTCAAACATCGGCCCCAACTCCCGCAATTCTGCGGAATTGACCTCGCCCCCCAAGTGTCGATCCAACTGCTTCCGCAGGAGGTAGGACAATTGCGAACTCAGGATCATCCGACTCCCCATCCAACGCGGCACTTTGCCTTTTTTACTTTTGCTCTTCTTGACCTGCACCTCCATGTTCCGAATGCGGATCAGCTCCAGACTTTTGCCACTGAACCAAAAGGTATCCCCCGGCTTGACCTGCGAAATGAAAGATTCCTCCACCGTGCCTAATCTACCCCCTCGGAGGTATTTGACGATCAGGACCGAATCACTCACAATGGTGCCGATGGAGAGCAAATGCTGCCGCCGAAGACGTTTGTCAAGGACTCGATAGTGATCGTCTTCTTCGTCCAGGATGACCTTTTGGTACTCCTCGTAGGCGTAGAGAGAATTGCCGCCCGTAACCAAAAAGTCTAGACACCAGTCAAAGGCTTCCCGACTCAAGGCGCGAAAACTGTAGGCCTGCCGAATTTCCTCATAGACCTCCTCCGGTAGGAAGCCATCTGCCACCGCCAGAGTCATCAAGAACTGCTGCAGCACATCGTAGGCCAGCATGATGGGAGGGCGATCTTCGAGGGCCTTGCCTGCCACGGCTTCGCGGATGGCGGCCGCTTCGATCAATTCTAGCGAATGGGTCGGCACAAAGTAGATGTTGCTGACTGCGCCGGGTTGATGCCCACTCCGGCCCGCTCGTTGCAGAAAGCGAGCCACTCCTTTGGGACCGCCGACCTGGATGATGGTGTCTACGGGCCGAAAATCCACTCCGAGGTCTAGGCTGGAGGTACAGACCACCAGTTTGAGTTGCTCGTTGTGGAGGGCTTCTTCCACCCAGGCTCGTAAATCCGAGGCGATGGAGCCGTGGTGCATGGCCATGATGCCCGCCAGATTGGGTTCGGCATCAAGTAGGGCCTGATACCACAATTCGGCCTGTGCGCGGGTATTGGTGAACAAGAGGGTCGTGCGACTCTGTTCGACAATGGGCAGCACCTTTTCGATCATCTGCAAACCCAGGTGCCCCGACCAGGGGAAGCGCTCGATTTCGTCTGGCAAGACCGAATGAATGGCGATCTGTTTCTCGATCCTGGCCCGAATCATCACCGTGGGTTCCCGTTCCTTGATGCTGCCCAGCAAGGCATCCAAGGCCTGGGGCAAATTGCCGATGGTGGCGGAAATGCCCCACACCTGTAGGTTGGGATTGATGCGCTTCAGGTGGGCTATCACCAATTCGGTTTGGGTGCCACGCTTGGTGCCAAGCAGTTCATGCCATTCATATACCACGATGGCCTGGAGATTTTCAAACCATTTGTGGTGTTCCTTTTGGGCGAAGAGCACGTGCATGCTTTCCGGGGTGGTAACCAAACCTTGGGGCATGCGCTGTTTTTGGCGGCTTTTGACGCTGGAGGAAGTGTCTCCGGTGCGAGCTTCGACGGTCCAGCCCGTCTCCAATTCGTCGCAGGCTTGTTGGCAGGCGTTGACAATGTCTTTGGACAGGGCGCGAAGGGGGGTGATCCAGATGGCTTTCAAGCCTTTCTTGGGCTTGGGTTGTTGGAGGGCTTGCAGGAGAATGGGCACCCAAAGCGCATAAGTTTTGCCACTGCCGGTCGGGGCATTGAGCAAGCCATGTTTGCCTTCCAGATAGGCTTGGGCCGTTTCCAATTGAAAAGGAAAGGGTGTCCAGCCTTTTTGGGCGTACCAATGCTGGAGAGGAGCTAAAGAAGGGGATACCGAGGGTTGCTTCACTTGTAGGTTGAATGAACTTTGAGAGAAAACCCAAAAGGGAAATGCTTTGTTCATTGAAAAGATGAAAGCGATTCCTTACCTCTAGAAGTCGTCAGATGATTGTTGCAGGGACTGGGATCAAAAAAGTTTCAGTTTATGGAAGAATCTCTGCGTCTTTCTCTTCTGTGTCACGCTTGGTACCCAAAAATACTGCCTCCTTTTCGGGGTTATCAACATACAACCATGATTTCCTTTCAACTTAGAATTCTCCTTCTCCCCTTCCTTTGTGGTTTTTTTTCCTTGGCTTACTCCCAAGCGGATTTTGAGCCAGGATTTATCATCCGATATGATGGAGACACAATTTATGGCAAAATTGATAATCGGGCTTCCGAAATCATGAGTCAGTACTGTAGGTTTCAGCCTGCCACCGAGGCCGAAATCCAAACCTTTCGTCCCGGACAAATCCAAGGCTATCAGTTCACGGAAGGCAAATATTATGTAAGCAGGCAAATAGATTCAGCGTCTTACTTTTT
>JBCCCJ010000969.1:0-3204 GCA_039033615.1 Bacteroidota bacterium | reverse complement strand
AGTCGATAGAGCTTCACCCCATATTGATCACTGACTGCCACCATTTCCTGCTGCGAGAGCGTGAGCTCGAGAATTTCACATTCCAACAGCACCGAGAGCACCTTTTTGGCGATCCGGTCATGTTGCATGAGGCATTTGAAGGCGAGGTCGTAAAGTGGATTGACTATTTTTATTGCTGTATCATGAGGCTCTTATTTCTATCCAAGTTACAAAATTCTCTGGTGTGAAAGCTCATGGAGGAGTGGCAGCAGGCGTGCGCTGAACAGAAGGTGCTGTTGCTCGCCCCAACCATCCCCAGCATGGATGATGATTGATCGTGGATACGACTGAGTGAGACCTGTCAGGGAACAATCTCGGTTCAGTTGACATCTTCTATTTTCCTGTAGGGCAAATTTTGTAATTTTCGGGACAAATGACGTGAGAAATATGAAAACTCTTGCTCTTTCCTTGTTGTGGATTCTGGGAGTGTGGCCTCTATTCCTTTTCGCACAAAAACCGGTTTCTCCTGAAGATGCGGCACTTTTGTCCCAGGCCCGCGCCGTGGTAGATACGCTCTGCTCTCCAACGATGGGGGGGCGGGGATATGTAGAGGAGGGCCACCTCCGAGCCGCAACCTATCTGGCCAATGAGTTTGAAAGAATGGGCTTTCAACCCATGGGAGATTTTGGGGAGTACTTCCAACAATTTTCCATTCCCTTGAATCTAGCGACCCATGCAGAACTGAGCCTGAATGGAGCAGAAGTGGAAATAGGCCAGGAATTCATTGTGAATCGCTTCACTGGTGCTGGCACAACGGAAGCCAAAGTCAAAGACCTCAAATATGGCCTGAAATCTCCGAAAAGCCTGGAAGGGAAAATCGCGCTCTTCCGATCTGGCTTTCCATCGCACATTGCAAACAATAGCAAGAAGAAAGACCGCTACAAAAACCTCAGTCGGGATCAACAACGGCTGGAAGCCATATTGGCCGCTCAACCAGCAGGAGCCATCATCGTCAAACCCAAACTTACCTTGGGATTTACCCGACAAGCCCTGTCGATCCCAGCAGTCGAAGTCCTGGATTCAGCTAGTCCGAAAAAGGTGAAACGAGCCAGGATTTCGGTGCAGAGCCAGATGACCACCCTGCGTAGCCAAAACGTCATGGGGATGATTCCTGGAACAACCAACCCAGATTCCTTTTTGGTGCTGACTGCTCATTATGATCATTTGGGGAAGTTGGGAGAAGCAGTCTTTCCTGGGGCCAATGACAATGCTTCTGGCGTTGCGATGCTGTTGGGGTTGATGGAGCATTTTTCCCAGCCTGAAAACCAGTTGGATTATTCCTTGCTATGTATTGCCTTTGGCGGAGAAGAAACGGGCTTGGTTGGCTCTCGCTACTATGTCGAACGAAGTCAGGCCGTTCCGGTAACCAAGATGAAGTTTTTGCTCAACCTCGACCTCATGGGAAACGGGGTAGATGGGATCATGGCGGTAGGGGGCAAAGATTTTCCAGAAGACTTCGCTGACTTGGAGTCGCTGAATCAAGAAATCGAACATCCCCTTCCGCGGGTTCGCGCCCGGAAAAATGCCCCGAATAGCGATCATTTTTTCTTTTTGCAGGCTGGGGTGCCAGGGTTTTTTATTTACACCGAAGGCGGGCCGAAGCATTATCACGATGTCCACGACATCCCCACTCATTTGCAGTTGTCTCGTTTCGTGGAGGTGAGAGAATTGCTGATTCGCTTTTTGCAAACGAGGTGAGGAGATGTCAGAACACTTCGCTGTCAGACTGATTCCGGTAGATTTTTACTTTTTCATTTGGAGTGTTACATTTTTCGGTTTCCCTTGCTTGCTTTTCAAATTGAACAAGGTCGATAAGTATCTAACCAATGCCCCAAAGCCACTTTTTTGCCTATTTGTCCCGCATGCGATTGATCCAGCGATGGGGACTGATGTACAACGTCCACCAGGAAAATATTCAGGAGCACAGCATGCAGGTCGGAATGATCGGCCACATTCTGGCGGAGATTCACAACCGATTGTTTGAGGGGAACGTCGATCCATCCAGAGTGGTGGTGCTGGCGATGTTTCATGATGCGAGCGAAGTCATCACCGGGGATTTACCAACTCCGATCAAATACTTCAGTCCGGAAATCAAGCAGGCTTACAAAGACATCGAAGAAGTTGCCAATGAGCGACTATTCCGCCTCTTACCAGAAGAACTCAAAGGGGCCTATCAAAGCATTCTTTTTCCCAACCCCGAGGAAAGTAAAGCCTGGGAACTGGTTAAGGCTGCCGACAAAATCTCTGCCTATTTCAAATGCTTGGAGGAAATCAAAGCCGGAAATCAAGAGTTCATCAAAGCCAGTGAGGTTCTGAAATCAACCATAGATGAAATGAAATTACCAGAAATTACCTACTTTATGGAGACATTTGCTCCGAGTATGGCCTTGACTCTGGACGAATTAGACGGTTGATCGCAAAAAGCGATCTGTCTTTTGCCAACTGATACTACTCCACTCTGTAGATCGAAACGAATTGCCACACTGCTTCCAAGATCCCATACGATAGCGAGGAAACGAGGACCGAGACGACGCCCGTTGAGGTCGCTTTGATCCCATTCATGCACGGCGCAACTTGCTAATTCGATTCCTGCCTTGCAACCTTTGTGATTTCTACCCGATCTTCCTTAGTATCTCCCATCAGTCACTCTCCTATGCTGCAGAACTATTTTCGAATTGCTGTTCGTACCTTTTTGCGACAGGGCGGCTTCAGTGCGATCAATTTACTGGGACTCTCCATTGGCCTTACCTGTACCTTTCTGATTGCGCTATGGGTTCAGGATGAACGGAGCTACGATGCGTTTCATGAACAAAAGGAGCATCTGCATCAAATCGTATCTCACCTGGATTTCGGGCAAGGAGAAATCTATTCTTGGAAAACTGTTCCCCTGGCAATGGGAGAGGTCGTCCCTGAGGCCATTCCTGAAGTAGAACAAATGTGCTTCCTTGGCTGGGACAATCGAATCTTGTTCACGCTGGGGGAAGATTCTTATGATGAGCAAGGGTTTTACGCTTCCAACAATTTCTTTCAACTTTTCAGTTTCTCTTTGTTGGTGGGAGACCCGACAACCGCGTTGGAAGATCCCAATGGCATCGTCGTTGGAGAGGAACTGGCCCAGAAATTATTCGGGGAGAATTACCTGCAAGAAGCCATGGGCAAAACCCT
>JBCCCJ010000968.1:0-3205 GCA_039033615.1 Bacteroidota bacterium | reverse complement strand
TGGAGACGGTAGGCCAGACTCGCGGCACCGATGGTAAAGAACAGGAGTAATGCGACGGCAACGATGGCATTGGCACCGATGGCTACCGGGAGATTGCTCCAAAATGTTGCAGGATGGTTGGGAGTCGGGGCGGAATCAACCTGCTTGATCCCTTCCACCGGAGTGGCCGTCTCCTTGACGTAATTCATGATGGTCTGGCAGGAGTAATCAGATGGCTCGTAGGAGAGGTCAGAAATCTCTTCTACCACTGTCTGAAAATACTCATACCGATCCCAGAGGTCCTCGTCTGCGCAAATGGCATCAAGGAATTGTTCACTTTCTCCCTGTTTCATTTCATCAAACAGGAAGCGAATGATATCCTCATCGTTGAATGCTTTCTTCATAACCTTTGGCTCTGCCAGATTCCTGGGCGAGTTTCTTCAAATTTAGCAATGCATAGCGCATTCTACCCAGGGCTGTGTTGATGCTTACGTTGGTAATCGCAGCGATTTCCTTGAAGCTCAGATCAGAGTAGCTACGCATAATCAGAACTTCGCGCTGCTTGTCGGGCAGTTGCTGAATCAGCTTTCTAATGTAACGTGCATTTTCAGCTCTTATTATCTGCTCCTCCGAACTTGGTTCCGCTCGGTGGGCAGAGTTGAAAATGTCGTAATCATCAGACTCGCGCTGAATGGGATTGCGTTGCATTTTTCGGAAGTGGTCAATCGCAAGGTTACGAGCGATCCGAACCACCCAGGGCAGAAATTTGCCCTCTTCGTTGTACTTCCCGGCCCGGATCATACGGACCACTTTGATCATTACGTCTTGGAACAAATCTTCTGCGACAGAGCGGTCCTTCACAATTAAATAAATTGTGGTAAAAACCTTAGCTTTGTAACGCGAAAGCAATTCATCAAAACACTGATCATTGCCGGAAAGAAAACCTTTGATGAGGTCTTTGTCTTGAGTGTTGGTCATAAGCGCCTTCTCCATGACATCAAATTTGAGCAGCGTCGTACCTGTGCTTTATACGAGCGTACTTGAAGTGAAAGGTGTAAGAGGATGGAGGGAAAAGAACACGTTTCAGCAGCAAGATAGGGTATCGTATTTGATGAAAAGGACCTTGTGATGGGGAATAAAGATAACGTCCTGATCATTCGTTTGCAAACTTGAGTAGGCATCTTGCTATGAAACATATCTACATAAAGAATGCCAGAGTGAACAATTTGAAGGGAATTTCTGTGAAAATTCCTCGAAACCGCCTCGTTGTGGTCACAGGTGTGAGCGGTTCTGGCAAATCTTCTCTGGCTTTTGATACCCTCTATGCAGAAGGACAACGACGCTACGTAGAGAGCCTCAGTTCCTATGCCAGGCAGTTTTTGGAGCGGATGGAAAAGCCAGAAGTGGATTATATTCAGGGGATTGCGCCCGCAATGGCGATTCAACAACAGGTGAGTACCTCCAATCCCAGATCCACCGTTGGCACCCAAACAGAAATTTATGATTACCTAAAACTCCTGTTTGCCCGCGCTGGAAAAACGTATTCACCACTGTCCGGAAAATTGGTCACTAGTGATGCGGTGTCCGATGTGGTGGACAGCTTGATGAAGGAAAAAGAGGGCAGTCGCCTCCATATCCTGGCTGAAATCCCCGTACGATCCAAAGGATACCGGGCCGAATTGGAGCTCACTCTCCAAAAAGGTTTCTCCCGAATTTGGCTGGATGAGGCGGTGGTGGACATCGAAGACCTGCTCGAACAAAAAAAGCTCAAAGGCAGCAAAACCATCTGGTTGCTCATCGACCGTCTCAAATTGAGACTGGAAGATCCCGAAGCGGCACGGGCCCGCCTGAGTGATAGCATTCAGATTGCTTACCAGGAAGGGCAGGGGACTTGTCAGGTGCAGATCAATGATGACGCACCCCTCAAGTTCTCTGAAAAGTTTGAGGCCGACGGAATGTCTTTTGAACGGCCAAGCGTTAACCTGTTTAGCTTCAACAATCCCTACGGTGCCTGCCCGACCTGCGAAGGCTTTGGCAGAATCCTCGGGATAGATGACAAACTGGTGATTCCTGATACCTCTTTGTCGATGTTTGAGAACGCGGTGGCACCTTGGCGGGGAGAAAGCATGAGCAGGTACCATCAACAATGGATGAGGGCCGCAGCCAAGGTGGATTTTCCCATTCATCGCCCGTATCACGACCTAACCCAGGCCGAGCAAGATCAAATCTGGGATGGCCTGCCCGGTGCCAAAGGCGTTTTTGCCTTCTTTGACGAATTGCGGAGTCAAGCACATAAGGTGCAATATCGAGTGATGTTGGCGCGCTACCGAGGATATACTACCTGCCCCGATTGCAAAGGCAGCCGCATTCGCAAGGATGCCAACTATGTGAAAGTTGGTCCTTACAGCATCAGTGAACTGCTGTTCATGCAAATGGATGAACTCTACCCCGCTATGAAAGCGCTAGAATTGGAAGGGGTGGACCGCATCATTTCTGAGCGACTGATGACAGAAATCACCCGTCGATTGGAATACCTCAATCGGGTAGGGGTGGGCTATCTGACGCTCGGCAGGAAAATCAATACCCTATCGGGGGGAGAAATGCAGCGGATTCGGCTGGCAACTTCTTTGGGGGGAGGCTTGGTCGGATCCATGTACATCCTGGATGAACCCAGCATTGGCCTTCATGCCCGAGATACAGATCGCCTGATCTCCATTCTGGAATCCTTGCGAGATCAGGGGAATTCAGTGATCGTGGTCGAACATGATGAAAGCGTGATGGAGCACGCAGATCAATTGCTAGACATAGGACCGGGTGCGGGCGAGTTGGGCGGAGAAGTCGTATTCGACGGAGATTTTGACGCCATCAAGCAGGCCGATACGCTGACTGGACAATATCTGAGCGGGCAAAAGGACATTCCCGTTCCCCCAGCTCGACGCAAAATGAGCAGTCGTATCAAATTGATTGGTGCGCGCCAGCACAATTTGAAGGGCGTAGATATCGAAATTCCGCTGCATGCCATGACCGTAGTGAGTGGGGTCAGTGGAAGTGGAAAGAGCACCCTGATCGAAAAAATTCTGTTTCCCGCCCTTAGGAATGAAGTCGGCAAGGTGGTGAACGCCTCGGGTGCTTTTAAGGCGCTTGAAGGGGATACCCAACTGATTCAACAGGTAGAGATGGTGGATCAACGTCCGGTAGGTCGCTCGGCCCGATCAAATCCCATCAC
>JBCCCJ010000967.1:0-3210 GCA_039033615.1 Bacteroidota bacterium | reverse complement strand
TCTTGCTGGATTTTGCCCAAGACATGAAGGATCTGGGAGAAAACATCGGCCAACATGACCTCCTCATGCTGGCTGCCATCTTTCACGGCCTCGATGTCAACTATCTGCTCCGGGCAGAACTCCCGGAAGGGTGATGTTACAAGGTTCAAATTTCAGGGATCAGGGTTCACATTTTCAAGGTTCAGATTTTCCCGATTCTCGGGATTTCACTTCGTTCAACAAGGTTCACATGGTTTTGCGTTAGTCCTTCGGATTTTTGAAATTTCCCTGATCCCTGCTGAGCGAAGCGAAGTCCCGCTTGCGGGATTCCCTATTCCCCGAATGCAATTCGGAGCTACCATTTGATCCCTGCTTCATTTTCTGCTAGGTTTATCGGCTGAAATCAGTCAATCAACGCATGGAAAGCATTTACAATTTTTCTGCCGGTCCGGCGGTGTTGCCCAGGGAGGTTCTGCTTCAGGTTCAAGAAGAATTGCTGGACTATCAGGGCAGCGGCATGTCGGTCATGGAAATGAGCCATCGCGGAGTCATCATCAACGAGATTCGGGATCGGGCGGAGGCGAGTTTGCGCCAACTCATGAACATCTCAGCGGACTATGAGGTGCTCTTTCTGCAAGGCGGGGCCACCACCCAATTTGCAATGATCCCCATGAATCTGGTCCGAAATGGCACCGCTGATTATGTCAATACCGGGGTATGGTCCACCAAGGCCATGGCCGAGGCGAATCAATACCTGACGGTGCGCGAAGTGGCTTCTTCTGCGGATCAGCATTTTTCTTATGTCCCAACGGTTGATCCAGAACAGTTGAACCCTGAGGCGGATTACCTCCACATCACCACCAACAACACCATTCACGGCACGGTCTTTTCGAGCCTGCCGAAGAGTGGCGAGGTTCCCCTCGTCGGAGATATGTCTTCTGATATTCTTTCCAAGGACTATCCGGTGAGTGAGTTTGGGTTGATCTATGCCGGGGCACAGAAAAATATCGGCCCGGCAGGTTTGACGCTGGTCATCGTGCGAAAGGATTTGCTGGGACCCCTATGGCCAGGCACTCCGCTGATGATGCAGTATGCCGTCCACGCCAAGAAAAAATCCATGCACAATACGCCTCCTACCTTCGCCATCTATCTAGCAGGTCTGGTCTTTGATTGGTTGCTAGAAATGGGGGGACTGGCGGAAATGGAACGCCGAAATCGAGAAAAAGCAGCGCTCCTGTACGATTTCCTGGATGCATCCTCCGCCTTCCGGGGGAGCGTTCGCGTGGAAGATCGTTCGTTGATGAATGTTGTGTTTCGCTTGCCAGAAACAGCGCAAGAACAGCGCTTTCTGGCGGAATCAGCCGCCGCAGGTCTCAAAACCCTCAAAGGCCATCGCTCCGTCGGTGGGATGCGCGCCAGCCTTTATAATGCCATGCCATTGGCTGGGGTAAAAGCACTGATTTCTTTTATGAAGGAATTTGAGCGGACCCTCTGAGTCAACGAGGAGAATTCTCTTCGGCTTCTTCTTCGGCAAATTCTGCTTCAAAATCCCGTTCGGTGCCCGGTACCGGATCGTAGCCGTGGCCTCCCCAAGGATGGCAGGAACCGATGCGTTTGGCTGCCATCCATCCCCCTTTGATGGGTCCGTGTAGCTGGATGGCCTCCACTGCATACTGGCTACAAGTTGGCGTATATCGACAGGAGCGGGGAAACCAGGGAGAAATCCCGTATTGGTACATCCGCACCAGGAAGACAAAAAAACCGCTCAGGATGGATCGGAGGAAAGCAAGCATAGCAGGTTATACGAAAGAAGCGACACAAGGGATCATAGTTTTCGCAGAGAAGTCAAAGCGCCGGAGCGGTAATCTCCCAGCACTTTGCCCGTGGTGGTCCGCATGACATTTTTGAGCAGGGCGGGTTTCCCCACTGCTATTTCTTCCCCCAATAGAAAGGTATCTCCCGTGATCACCCGAGAATGCTGGTGGCTGACGATCATGAAACTGCGGTTGCCATTGTACATGGCTTTGACTTGGCGATTGGGTGCCCATTCGAATTCGATTTTGTCCCCGGGCATCAAGCCATCGGGAATGCTCACCGCCTCACTCACAGGGGGCAAGGCCGAATCCGGCACTTGCATCCCTTTGAGGATGTCCACCACCCGATCGTCGCTCAACAACAACAACTGGTCTTGGCCATAGCGAAAAAAGCCGTCCAGCACGTAATCGTTGTTCATCGTATCGCCGAAAATCACCACTCGCTCCAATTGTTCGGGCTGGGTGTGCTGATCTACCAAGTTGTCGAAGAATCGGGCCACCTGCTGACTCCGCATCTTGGTGAGGTTGTCGATCACTTTCCGCTGAATGGTCACCGTCGCAGGCGAATTGGGCATCGCGGCCAAACTCGCGGTAACGGTGATAAACGGTCGGCGGGTAGCCAACAATTGCTGGTTCCAACCGATGGCTTCCTCTATATGGCGGCGATATTCTGCCTGCTTATCCGCTTCGGTGTGCAGGACGTGCCGATTGCGGTTGATTTCATCGATCACAAATTGAGCCAGGACGCCCAAACGCGGGTCAATCCCAAAGCCCGGATAGGTTTGTTGCGCTTTGCGCTGAATGACATTGGCGGAAGCCACTTCAATCAGCGACAAATTCAAGGTCTCATGTCGAGCCTCTGCCAATCCGTACAGCCCTTTCGAAGCAGGGAGCCGCTTGCTGTCCATCAACTGCCGAAAGAGATATTCTACTGCTGGCCTGCGACTGGGTTTGGCGGGCAGTTCAAAGCGCTGTCGCTTCAGGTATTGTTCGAGGGTGCTTCGTACTTCCGTCGGTACTTGCTCCGCATAGCAAATCCGCACCGGAATGGGTCCTGTGGGGTCCAGGCTGCTGCCATCGGTAAAGGTCGCCATCTGTTGGAGGTAGGCGGTCCTGATGTCCTGAAGCAGGGGTTCCAGCAATTCTACCGCCTGTCTAGAATAGCTATGCAACTCAAAACACAACTTCTTGCTAACGCAGCTTCATCATGTATTGAAAGCCAACAACTTGGCGATGAACGGCATCCGGCACCGAGGAGAGGTAAAACCCCCCCAAAGGAGCCTAGCCATTTTGCGGCAATGGTATTCTCGGAACCAAGATGATTTACTGATACAGTACAAGCAAGTTGTCAGCAGCAGCGTTAGAGCTTGTAGACGAAAGAAATGTAATTCCCGGTACAAGCAGCTCACAAATTTGC
>JBCCCJ010000966.1:0-3213 GCA_039033615.1 Bacteroidota bacterium | reverse complement strand
GATAATAATTGGACCCTTCCATGGGATGATTGTCCACATAGCGATAGTCTTCCAAATTGGCACGGCTGGGAATTTGAAGCATGCCGATGTCTTGCCATTGCTCGCCATCCCCACTGCGTTGCACCATAAACTGCAAAGCGGATTCGTTGGTAGCAGCAGACCAATCCAGAGAAACTTCATTGGCTTGGCGTTGCGCTTCAAAATGAACCAATGAAATGTCTGGTTCTTCCATCTGATCCAACTCCAGCAGGAGGGCGGCTACTTGAGCCTCTGCCATGGCAGCTTGGAGTTGCTGCTCGACAAGGTCTTTTTCTGAGACGTAGGTCTGGAGCGCTACGGCCCCTTCGTATTCCCAATGGTCATTGTCTTTGGTAAAGACATTCGCTTGGATGGTGGCCGATGCGAAAATCGGTTCATCAGCGGAGCGAGTGGTTTGGGCGGGTAGGGTAAGAGCAAAGAAGAGCAAACAAGACAGCAGGCAAACGATCGTTCGCTTCATGATGCAACTAGATTAGGTATGCCTAAAAGTAGGAGTAAGGAACCAGTCTCCTGAATGAGTTTGAGGCAGAAAATTACATGCCTTGAAAATGTTGCTAGGGCTGTTGAATCAGTTCGAATTCTGCCAAGGAAATGGCCCCGTATGCCTGAAGAATGGCTCGAATCTGCTGCTGATAGGGACTTCCCTTGGCGATCCAGTACCAATGGTGGAGGGGATAAGGAGCTTGAAACCCTGCCCCGAATACGTGATTTTTCGTTTCAATCAGGGCAGATACTTGCTTGCGATACCAGGTCGAAGTCGGAGATACAGCAGAAGTGCCTGCAAAAGGCACCAACCAGAGTTCGTATTCGTCGGACCGAATCGCAAACAAAGCCGTGTTGTGGACCATATTGTCCCAGCTCTTGAGGAGTTGGTAGGTCTCCGAATCATCAGGAAGCTGCCAATCATAGCCCGCATCCAATACGATCAAATCTGGACTGAATACGGATAGATCTTGGGCACTAACCACTCTCTTGGCCAGTTCTGGATGATTCAATCCCCACAAGTCCATGCTTTCCCATCCTGAATCATACGGCAACCAACCAGCTTCAGTCGTTGCCAACCGCTGATTCGGAAAGGTACTTAGGGCCTGAGCAATCTTTGGAGGATTGGCCGTGGAAAGGTCCAGAAAACCGCGGCTATACACCACAAAATAGAGGACGGAGAGGATCAGGTAGATACCGGCGAACCCTTGTAGCAGTCGTTGGATGCCACTTGGCCGAAACAGATGCCAGGTAAACCAGCTCAAGACAGCGAGATGCACAGGATACATAAAGCGGTCCGCGATGTTTTGTTCCAGAGAGAAAAGGCCATAAAAGACCAAGGGAATGCCCACACTGGCCCAACTCAGGATCCGGCCACCCGGTCGGGGAGGTAGGGAAGGTTTGGTCCATGGAAATCGACGCTGCAGACTCACGAGCAAGAGGGCCAGGATCAGGGGAGCCAAATATTTGCTCATATAAATCAACTCGTAGCGGAAACTGCTCCCTCCTTGAAGAAAGGAAGGTTCTGCCCACTGAGATTTGACATAAAAGGGGAGGGGGAGGGGAAGACCAAAATACCACCAGCGCCACAAGAAATAAGACAAGCCCATCAAGCCACAAATTCCGACTGGTAGGTACCACTTGATCCACTCCTTTCGGTTTCGCCACAGAAGGATCGCAACCAATGGTAAGCCGATCATCACGCCATCGGGTCGAATCAGTCCCAGGATCAGGGCGCCTATGGTCAGTGCGACAAGCTGTTCCCTGGAGAAGAAATACCAACAAAGCAGACCGGAAAAGCCAAACAAGAGCAGGGAGAATCCTTCCCAGGCAGCGATGCTTTGGCTGTTGAATAGCAGGGCGATCCAGATGAACGAAGTCCGGAACCAGCGACCGGAACCAGCAATGGGAAGCGGGAGCCAAATTTGTAGCAACAGAATGGTGGCCCATAAGCTGAGCAGGGAAATCACCCTGGCAAGGAGGTAGGGAGAAAGGCCAAATTTGGCCCCACAAGCCAGCGCAATCATCCACAAAAAGTCAGTGGCTCCTTCTACTGCTGGCCCTGAGGAGTTGAAACGAATGACCCCATGTTCTGCTAATTCTTCGCTGTAGCGAAACAGGATGGCAGCATCTTCGGCCGGAGGCGTTGTCGCTGGGAGGAACACTTACATCCACACACTCAGCGGCCCCAGCAGAAGCCAGGGGAGCCATTCTGGTTTGGAGGCAGTGCGTTTCTCATAGTTTCTTGCTGGACAGGCCCATTCCCCCAATCCTGGAAAATCTCATAATGAATTTCTACCTCAGATCCTGCCTCCGGGACATATTCATCGGTAAACTGGATGGCATTCAAATTAGAATCGAATCTCCAATAATAGGGATCTATTTCTTCCCCATCAACGAGAACCATCATCCGCAAATCGCTGTCTGCCCGTCGGGTAAGGGCGAAAGAGTTGGCCAATTCAGAGATACTCTGACTCAGTTGGGTGAGGCTGGTTCCGAAGTCGCCATTGATGTCCGCGACTACCCCTCCGGTGAGTTTGGCCGCAGCGATGAGGTCCCTGCTTTTGGCGCGTGTCCACCGCCGTTTATTACCGATAATGGCACTGAACAACTCGTTCATGCGGGCAATTTGTTCTACCATGTGATAACCAGAAGTATCCACAATGGTATTGATCATCAGGCGTCGGTGGCCTTTGAATTGGCGGGTTTCCTGGACAAATTCCAGGACGGTTTTGCCAGTTTCCTGCATAGATTTGTCGGGCTCATCGGTCAGAATATTGACCACTAGCATCGCATCAGGTCGAAAAAATGGCTGCTGTCCCGGTTGCAAGGTCGCATTTCGCATGGAGAGAAGCCCACATTCGTGCCCCGATCCATCAGTTCCGACCATCACCAGATTCCGAAAATCTCCGATGAACGAATCTGGCTCTGCCAAGGCTGCTTGTTGATGCAAGGTTGTACCTCTCACAAATTGCCCTTGTTCGCCAGGATCGGTCGTAACTACGGCCATTCGGAAGTCAAGCAATTCTTCTTGTTTTCCCACAAAATGCTCGATGAACTGATTGAATTCCAAACCCAGGTTGGTTTGGGAGCTTTCCGGCCACGCTGACGGCATCCGCCGCGGAGCCGGACAGGCTGCGCGCTGTGGTGTCGGTGACGAAGGACGTGACCGATGCCGAGCTTGAAGCCTTT
>JBCCCJ010000965.1:0-3214 GCA_039033615.1 Bacteroidota bacterium | reverse complement strand
CGAAGCGGTACTTACGTCTGGTGATGGAGCTGGAGTGGGAAAAATCTATCATCATATTAATGGCAAATTCGATTATCACCAAAGAGTTTATGCCTTCTTTTTTTTCAAAAATATTATAGGAAGGTTCCTTTTTTACTACCTGAGTTCAGGTTTTTACAGGGTGGCTATTATGGGTAGTGCTAAATCTACTGTTGATAGTTTGCGTTTACCCTTGATTCAAGATTTTGAAGTTGCCCTCCCCCCCCTCCCCGAACAACGCGCCATCGCGGCCTTCCTCGACGAGAAGACCGCCCAGATTGATCAAGCCCTGGCCCAAAAAGCCCGCCTGATCGAGCTGCTGAAGGAGCGCAAGCAGATCCTCATCCAGCAGCTGGTCACCGGACAGCGCGTCTGGAACGAAGCCGAGCAGGCCTGGACCGCGCCCGCCGCGACCCGGGATTCGGGGGTGGACTGGATCGGAGAGGTGCCGGAGGAGTGGGAGGTGAAGAGAGCGAAGTATTTGTTCGATGAAATAAATGAACGATCTCAGGATGGCTCAGAAGAATTGCTATCTGTTTCTCATATGACCGGGGTTACCCCAAGATCTCAAAAGGACGTCAATATGTTCATGGCTGAAGATTATTCTGGATCAAAATTGTGTCAGCCAGGGGATGTCGTGTACAACATCATGTGGACTTGGATGGGTGCTTTAGGCGTAGCAAGCCAAACGGGAATTGTGAGTCCTTCTTATGGAGTCTACCGACAAAAGAACCCTTCAACCTTGAATTCCACTTTTTTGGAGCATCGGTTAACAACCCTTGAATACATCACCTACTATAATATGATCTCGACCGGACTTCATTCGTCGAGGCTGCGATTCTATTCTCATATGTTCATGAATATGGCAATCGCTTATCCCACTCGTTCTGAACAAGAAATTATCGTAGCCGAGATCAACCGCCAGTCCACCCGCATCGAGCGGGCGATTGCGCTACAGGAGCAACAGATGGAAAAGTTGCGGGAGTACCGGGCGGTGCTGATCGATGCGGCGGTGCGGGGGCGGATACGGGTGCCTGGGGTTGAGGAGTCTCCCTAATCATACATGAATACACACAAAAAATAGCGAATGAAACTCACCTCCTACAAATCCCAACTTACCCAGCTCTTTGACAAGGCCAAAGCAGAGAACGTCCCTTTTGCGGAGCGGGAATATGCCCTGCCCGAAGTGATCCCTGATGACAGTTTGTTGTTCATCGGGTTGAATCCTTCTTTTACCAAAAAGGCGAAAAAGGGTTCTCATTTCTATCCGCTTGAGCAGGACGCTTCGGGCTACTTTGCCAAATTTCCTGCGATAGCCGAGGCATGTGGATGCAAGTGGAGCCATCTGGATTTGCTTGGGCTTCGGGTAACCAGTCAGAAAGAAGTCCTCCATGCAGCCAGGCATCATCCTTGGTTCTTCCAGGAGCACTTTGACAGCATCACTCATCCTATTTTGGCAGCAGTTCGACCCAGGGCGGTTATCGTTGTCAATGCCCAAGCCCGCAAATACATGGGCACACATCGCTCGCGCAAAGAATCCATCGGGCTGGGCTACGAATTCGCATGGAACGACGACCACGGCACCTATTCTCTGACCAAGGGCCCGGAGAACCTGAAAGGCGTGCCCTTTTTCTTCTCGGGCATGCTCACCGGACAGCGGGCGCTGGACCTGGGTTCCTACGAGCGGCTGAAGTGGCAGGTGGAGAAGGTGGTGCGGGGGGAGTGCGCGACTGGAGGCTAGGTTTCCGTACCTGAGAGGAATGTGTATCTTTGAATAAGCCATCGGACAACTAACAGGAGCATGAAAGAGGATCCAACATTGTTTACAGAACTAGAAGAGGAAGAGGAAGGGGAGTTTGCGATCAAAGTACCCTTTGATCCGAAACAAGTAGATATTACTGTTGAGCCAGCCACCCTATCTAAGCTGGTAGATCGAATCAAGCATGACGAAATAGATCTATTCCCGGAATTTCAGCGCAGCGGAAACCTGTGGGACAATGCGCGTATGAGTCAGCTGATCGAATCCATCCTCATCAAACTTCCTCTTCCAGCATTTTACATGGACGTTGCCAATGATGACAAATGGGTGGTCGTAGATGGCTTGCAGCGCTTGTCTACCTTCAAAAAATTCATGGTGGACAAAAAGCTGAGATTGACTAAACTGGAGTTTTTGAAAGAAATAGAAGGCAAAACCTATGACGAATTGGATCGGGTGCTTCGCAGACGCATAGATGAAACCCAGATCACCTTGTTCAAAATTCGGAAAGGGACCCCCAAAAAAGTATTAACCAATCTATTTCACCGGATCAACACCGGCGGACTGAAAATGACTGCCCAGGAAATCCGACACGCGTTGAATCAAGGCCCGGCCTCTCGCTTTCTCAACGACGCTAGCAAAGAAGAATGGTTCAAGCGATACATTCGGGTTTCTCCCCGAAGGATGTTGGATCGGGAATTGTTTCTTCGATTCATTGTCTTTTATCATCAGGGCTACAAATCCTATCAACCTTCTTTGCGGATGTTTTTGGACAATGAGATGGAATATCTGAATGAGAAATCCACTCCTCAGGAGAGAGAAGAATTCAAAACGGCCTTCCACCAGGGATTGAAGCGTTCAGAGTGCTTGTTTGGGGATAAAATGTTTAGCAAAGCTTTGTTGCAAAAAGAAGGGCGCACCCTGATCAATCGGTCGTTGTTCGAGACCACTACCGTCAATTTGGCGAAACTCAGTGAGCAGGAATTCCACTTGCTTTCCAAAGAAAAAGCGGCATTCTTATCCGATTATAAGAAAATGATGAGCGCAGCAGATTTCGATGCTGCGATTACGGCCAATACGAATCGATCTGAGAATGTTACCCTTCGACATACACGGCTCCAAGAGTTGATTACCAAGTATTCAGGACATGCTTACCAACCTTAACATTCGAAATTTTAAAGCCATTCAATCGGCGGATCTTCCGCTGAGGGCAATTACTCTGTTTACCGGGATCAATGCAGTGGGGAAATCTTCTGCCCTGCAGTGCCTGCTTTTGCTACGCCAATCCATCCGGGAAGGTGGATTTTCCAAGGGATTATTCCTGAAGCAAGAAGAGTATCTCAACCTTGGCATTGGTAAGGATGTATTTTCTATTGGTTCAGAACCAGAAGCGACACTTGATATCGGCCTCCAGGTCGCTAATAAGCAAGATTGGCGATT
>JBCCCJ010000964.1:0-3214 GCA_039033615.1 Bacteroidota bacterium | reverse complement strand
TGTAACTACTATCTAGGGACCAAGTTTGGAAATTCAGACCTAAGTTCAAAGAATTCGGGCCTTCGTAGGAAGGGGGGATTTGGGGTCGGATGTAAGATTTTGATCAAAAAGTGACCCAAATTTTCCTTTACTTCCTTCGGTGTCGTATTTGCCAGATTCTTTTAAGCAATCGGATTTTCTGCCTTGACTGAATTTTTCTCGGGTATCTCTCTCCTTCTTGAGGCTTTCTTTGTCTCTTTTGCTAAAAAATGACTCGGAGACTTGCGAATCTTACCCCCGTTAGGATTGGACCCAAAATGATGCATCCCTGATCAGGTGCTAGAAGGGAAGATCATCATCATCCATTTCTGTTACATTGATGGAATCCTCTGGCGGTGGGGGAGGAGGAGGCACGTTTCCTTCGGCGGGTGCGTTAACTGCAACTGGTTTGATGCGCCAGGCATCTAAGCTGTTGAAATACTTGGTGTCGCCTTGAGGGCTGGTCCATGAACGGCCTCGCAGGTTGAAGTCTACCTCTAGCATGGCGCCGGTTTCAATGGCATCCAAGAGGCTCACTTTGTCTTGAACCAACTGAAAAAGAACGTATTGAGGATACATGGGATTCTCGACGTATTCAATCACGAATTCACGCTTTTGAAAACGATCCGAAACCTGATTGGTGTCGTATTTGACGTGTAATTTTCCCTGAATGGTCATAGGTGTTGGTAAGTTTGCCTCATCTGCTATTCAAATGAGTGTTAGGTAAAGGTAAAAAAAGTTGGCTGAATTTTATGAGTTCGTCGAGCCCGCTTGAAGTTTTCCGTCTATGAGTTGCTGAACTTGCATCTCCGTTTGGTCCAAATAATCTCGACAGGATTCGATCATTTTCATTCCTTTTTGAAAAAGGGCTAGCTGTTCATCAAAATTGCTCATCCCTTTTTGCATACTTTCTACTAAGGTGCGCAATTCAGTCAGTTGATCTTCGAGAGAAAAAGAAGGAGTATCGGCCATGAGTTATGGAGTTTCATTGGGTACATCAAAATCTTGGGTCTCTTCTATCCGCGAACGCACTCGGCCATTGGTGAAAATGGTTTCCAGGGTGTCTCCTACTTCCAGCCCTTCTGCACTTTGCTGGACTTGTCCATTTTTCAACGTCAGCGAATAGCCTTGCCGCAGCAATTGGGTGATGTCCTGGGCTTTCAGTTTTGCTTCCAGGAGTTCCACCTGATGGTGTTGCTGCCGCAGGTGCTGCCGCATCGCCTGGACAAGGCGTCCCTGATAGTCGTCCACGATCTGCCGCTTGAAATCTACAAAATATTGGAGCGAACCTTGAATTTGGCGTTCGTATTCGTCCAGAGTCGCGATCAGTGCAGCTTTTTCTGGTACCGCTTGCTCCGCTGCTGCGGTCGGCGTGGAGGCGCGTACATCGGCCACAAAATCCACCAGGGTGATGTCCGTCTCGTGTCCTATGCCACTGATGATGGGCGTTTCACAGGCCGCCACCGCGCGGACCACGGCTTCTTCATTGAAGTTCCAGAGGTCTTCGATGGACCCTCCCCCACGGCCCACGATGGCCACATCCGCTTTCAATTCTTCCAGAGCCGCCAGGCTTTTGAGGAGGGAGGCCTTGCCCTGCTTGCCTTGCACCACGGTAGGAATGACAATCACCTCTCCCTGTCCCCAACGGCGTTGGAGCGTTTGGAGGATGTCCCGCACCGCGGCACCCGTAGGAGAAGTGAGGACCGCGATCCGCTTGGGAAGAAAAGGCAATGGCCGTTTGCGACCGCTCTCAAACAATCCTTCGCGTTGGAGTTTGTCCTTAAGGGCCAGAAACTGCTGATACAAATCTCCCAGACCTTGCTTGCGTACCGAGCGGACCATCAG
Organism: Bacteroidota bacterium; assembly: GCA_039033615.1. Taxonomy (GTDB): domain Bacteria; phylum Bacteroidota; class Bacteroidia; order J057; family J057; genus JBCCCJ01. The sequence continues at coordinate 1,351 of JBCCCJ010000964.1, read as the reverse complement.
TTGGTAGTTCCCTCGGGGCGCATAGATGGTCATGCTGCCTTTGACAATCACTTTGTCGCCTACTTCCATCTTAGGAGCAGAAGCCGCAAAGGAGCGAAACATCACACAACTCAGTTGCGCATCGGTGTCTTTGAGGCTGAAATATACGTGTCCGGAGCGATGGTAAGTCAGGTTGGAGACTTCCCCTGATACTTGGACCCCATTGAGGATGGGATTCGACTCAAACAGGTGTTTGAGGTAGAAGGTTAGCTCTGATACAGGATATACCTTGGGCTCCGTTTGGGACATAGGTAGGAAAAAAAAGGCGGGCAATGCCCGCCTATATGAAGAAATGGTTCGAATGTCTATTTGACAACGACGAGTTTTCTAGAAGTCAGTTCTTTGCCTTCTCCAACGAGATACACGAAGTAAATGCCGGAATTCAGTTCCTTGACCGAGAACGTAACCGTTTCATTTGGTTGATTCACCGGACGAGACAATACTTTTTTCCCGATCAGGTTGAATACCTCAACCGTACCTTTCTGGATGCCGCTGGGAAACTGCACCTTGACAGAAGTTTCTTCTGAAGCTGGGTTGGGGAAAGGGTTGGAGAGAGAAGCCGCCGCCGCGAATTTGTCTTCTACAGAAAGGGCGCCGCCGACACTCAATTTGTAGGTGTGAGAAATGCTTTCTCCCGTGATGCTATCGGCCACAATGATGGTGATCTCAGTATAGCCAGGGATCTCATTTGGCAAAAAGGTCAGGTAGCGACCATACCCAGTGGTGTCTCCACCTCCTACCTCAACCGCAGTTTGGCAAGAATCCGTAAAGGGCGGGTAGCACAAATCCCAACAGAAATAACTTTCATGTCCTGGGGAATGGCTGGCATCCCGGTAGGCCATCAGTTTCAGGGGGGAATCCCCGGTATTGGTTATTAAGAAGTTGATAGAAAATTCTCCAGTACTATCTGTTCCCAACTCAGGCACATCAATGATCTGAGTTGGCGGATCGGCGAATTTGAAGCTCTGTGCCTGTACAGCGGCAACAGAGAAAAGAGTCAGGCATACAAGGGTAACAAACTGCTTCATGGACCTTTTATTCAGAGGTGCGTATTTCAATAAGCAAATATAGGAAGATTGATACGTCTTTTCAAACCAAATTCTGGCTCACTTATTCTGGGATTCTTTCTTGATTTGCTGCTGCTGATGAGCCCAAAGGCGGAGATTGGAACCCATAAAGGCGTGGAAAGGCTGCGAAGGCAGGGAGGGCATTTGGCGATCTGGGAAATCCTCACCGCCTGTGTTGCATACGCCTCAGCCGAAGACCTCGACCGACCGGCTCACGAACAAGTGAGCGAACAAGAAGATGTGAT
>JBCCCJ010000963.1:0-3215 GCA_039033615.1 Bacteroidota bacterium | reverse complement strand
TGTGGGTGGTCCGGGGCGGAGACATTTCCTCCATCACCATGACTTCATGGATGGGATCAATCAGCTCAAATTTCTGCGCCCTCAATTGGGTCAGGGCTTGTTGTAGCTGTTGAAATTCCTCGTCTTTCCTGCGGAAGTAGTGGGCTTGCTTGGCCTGATTGCTGACAGCTAACTCCTGGAGGATCCCGGTCTCTTCTCGATGGATGGCTCCCACTTCCAGTTCGGTCAAATGGCGATGGAATACCTTGATCTCATCCAGACTGCCGACAAACACGCCATTGTCCGTATCGGTGAATAGATAGTTGTGGGCAATGCCCATTTTGACGCGACGCTGATGGTCGGGCACATAGCTGCGGGTTTTGACCGGGAGAATGTTTTTGTATAGGCGGTCCCAATGGATGGTAGTTTCTAGCCTTTCTCCATTCAGAAACAGACTCAGACCTTGGGCACTGGCCGAGCCGTCATAGGTAAAAAACAAGCTGGTCCATTGATCTACCGGGACCGATTGCTGAGTCGATACATGGAGATAATTGTGGGAAAGCGAATGCACCAATTTGATGGCCGGACGGTTCAGGCTATCCAGGTAAAAGACCCAACCTCGCCAGCCAGTATTTTTGTCGCCGATATTGCCCATCACCGTCTGAAAGGTGCCTTGCTCCTCCACCTTGACCCAGGCTCCTGCGGAAAATGCTTCATCCAAATCGAAATTCTCGACCTCAGCGAGGTGCAGTTGTTCGTTGTCTTTGTCGATCCGAATGGCTTTTCCCCGCCTCCCTTCCACCACCTCCACCTCATTCGTAGCAACGGATTTGGTGTCTTTGTCGAGGGATTGTTGTCCGTTCTTCTGAGGACGAATGGATTCTAGCGGCCAAAAGCGATCCGGTTTGGGGGCGGGAATGTCCGCAGGATCTAGCGCCTCAATGAAAGCTTGAACCTCGCTCAAGTCAGTTTCCCGAGCGGTGAGTTGTTGTTGGATCCGGACCATCTCCCCATTGAGGCTATCTAGCTGGTTCTGCGTAGGAGGCTCAGGTAACAGCAATAGCGGCCCAAAATTCTTGTCGTTCCCGATCATCCCCAGTTCTGGCACATTGTTGAAAAAAGCCGTCATCTGATAGTATTCCTTCTGGGAAATGGGGTCGAATTTGTGGTCATGGCAAGCCGCACATTCCATGGTGAGGCCGAGAAAAGCCGTGGCGGTGGTATTGGTTCGGTCTGCTACGTAATTCAAGCGAAATTCCTCACTCACGATGCCTGACTCGGAGTTGGCGGTATGGTTGCGGTGGAAAGCAGTGGCCAATTTTTGCTCTTGTCCTGCATCAGGCAGCAGATCTCCCGCCAACTGCCAACTGACAAATTCGTCATAGGGCATATTCTTCTGAAACGCCCGAATCACCCAATCCCGCCAAGGCCAGTTTTCTCGCAAACCATCGGCGTGTAAGCCGTGAGAATCGGCATATCTGGCTACATCCAGCCATTCCATCGCCATTCGCTCGGCGTAGGCATCCGACGCCAGCAAGCGCTTCACCAACTGCTCATAGGCATTGGGGGATGCATCCGCCAGGAATTGATCCACTTCCGCAATGGTAGGGGGAAGACCCGTCAGGTCCATCGTTACCCGTCGAATCAGGCGCTCTTTGTCTGCCGGAGGAGCCGCTTGCAGGCCTACCTCTTGCAACTTGGCTTGAATGAAATGGTCGATTTCATTGTGCAACTGGCTCGAATCGCCCCTAGCCGCTATCTCGGGTACTTCCGGCCTGGTTGGGGGAATGAAGGCCCAATGCGGTTTCCAGGTCGCTCCTTGTTCGATCCATTTGGCAATGAGCGCTTTTTCCCGGGCAGATAAGCTGAGGTGAGATTCGGGGGGCGGCATCTGATATTCTGGATCATCCGAAACGATCCGCTGCCAAGCAGCACTTTTTCGGAGATTTCCCTCCACGAAAGCATGCCCATCCGATTCTGGCAAGGCTCCAAAGGCGGCATCGGCCTGATCCAACCGCAAGCCTGCCGATCGGGAAGCCTCGTCGGGACCGTGGCAATGGAAGCAGCGGTCACTCAGTAGTGGCCGAATGTGAAAGTTGAAATCAACAGTCTCTGGGAGGTCCGCATAAGCGATTTCTACTTCAGAAGGGAGGGGAGTGCTGCAATTGGATAGCAAGCTGCCCATCAGTAAAAGCAGCCCTGCCAGCCATGTATTTTTTTTAAACCGACACAAAATCATATGGAAAAGCGGGGGTAGAGATTCGGAGAGGTCAAATTGGGAGAAGGAATAAGGAAATGGACTCGCTGCTGGTCAACAGACCAAATCGATTTTTTTAGTGCGTAGCATTCACTGCCATGGCGAGTTGGCCACGAAGCCCGAGGTGTTGGGGCGGCATGGGGCGTTGCATGGGGCTTCGACGGTTTTTTGCCTACTTTTTTCCCGTGAAAAAAGTAGGTCCCGCTGAAGGCGACGTCATGGTTACATTCCCACATAATTAGGAGTTTTCTAAAAATGTCCAGGTGTATTGGCAAGGAGTGTGTGCTAGGAAAGAATGTCATGAACTACTTCCCCATGCACATCGGTCAGTCGGTAGCGGCGCCCTTGAAATTTATAGGTAAAGCGTTCGTGATCAATGCCCAGCAAATGCATGAGGGTCGCCTGAAAGTCGTGAATGTGGACCGGATTTTCGACGATGTTGTAACTGAAATCGTCCGTTTTCCCATAACTCATGCCTTTCTTCACGCCCGCACCAGCCATCCAAATGCTGAAACATTTGGGGTGGTGATCTCGCCCGTAGTTGGTCCGGGTCAACGTTCCCTGGGAATAATTCGTTCGCCCAAATTCTCCGCCCCAAATTACCAGGGTGTCGTCGAGCATACCCCGCTGTTTCAGGTCGATGATCAAGGCCGCCGAAGCCTGATCAGTTTGTTTGCACAATTCTGGCAGTCGCTTGGGCAAGCTGTTGTGATGGTCCCAGCCTCGATGATAGAGTTGGATGAACTTGACGCCTTTTTCGGCCAGACGACGAGCGAGTAGACAATTGGCAGCAAAGGTGCCGGGCTCACGGGAGTCTTCGCCGTACAAATCGTAGATATACTCCGGTTCGCCAGAAATATCGCTGATTTCCGGGACGGAGCTTTGCATCCGATAGGCCATTTCGTATTGAGCAATCCGAGCTTCGATTTCGGGGTCTCCAAACGCATCGAATTGGGCTTCTTGCATTTGGCGGAGGAGG
>JBCCCJ010000962.1:0-3228 GCA_039033615.1 Bacteroidota bacterium | reverse complement strand
GCTCACTGGCCTGCTTGGCGCAGATCTGATCGGCTTTCATACCTTTGGGTATATGCGTCACTTTTTGAGTTCTGCCTATCGAATCATGGGACTAGAACACCAATTTGGAAAGTTGGTCCACGGCAACCGATCGGTTTTTGTTGATGTATTTCCGATGGGAATTGATTTCGACAAATATGCGTTTCCTACCATCGAGGGACCTATCTCAGATGATGTCAAATTCATCCAGGAATATTCCGAGCGCAGAACCCTCATTTTGACCATAGACCGCCTGGATTACTCCAAGGGAATCCCCGAACGAATTCTGGCCTATGAGCAATTCCTCAAGAGAAATCCCAAATACAAGGGACAAGTAACCCTCTTCATGGTAGTCGTCCCTTCCCGGTCAAACGTAGATCAATATCAGGCCCTAAAGATCGAGATTGACAAACTGGTAGGTCGAATCAATGGAGAATATGGGACTTTCAACTGGATTCCGATTCGGAACTACTATCGCGGCTTTCCCTTTGAGAGCCTCATTGCCATGTACCAAGCTGCTCAGATTGCGCTCATCACGCCTTTGCGGGATGGCATGAATCTGGTGGCCAAAGAATATGTCGCCTCCAAGCAAGGAGACCGAACCGGGGTATTGATTTTGAGCGAAATGGCTGGCGCCTCCCAGGAGATGCTTGAAGCGCTGATTGTCAACCCCAATGATGCCAACGACATCGAAGACGCCCTTCTGCAAGCCCTAGAAATGCCCAAGGAAGAGCAAAAACACCTACTCGCGGAGATGCAAAAGCGTCTCATTAAATACAATGTAAAACACTGGGCCAATAACTTCATCCGTCAACTTATGGAGACGAAAAAATTATACGAGGATCGCCAGACCAAATTGTTGAACGATGCTCGCTTGGAAGAACTTCTACAGGCGTATGCAGGTGCCACCAAGCGTCTGCTGCTGCTTGATTATGATGGGACCATGGTAGGATTTCATCCTGATCCCAATATGGCCAAGCCTGATGAGTTCCTCCTAAACGTATTGGAAAACTTCAAGCAGCAGGAAGGCACCACCCCCTTGATCATCAGCGGAAGAGACAAATACTCTCTGGCAGAATGGCTCGGGGATACGGGGATTGACATGGTTTCCGAGCATGGCGTTTGGCTATGGAAGGGAAAAGATTGGGTGCTCAGCGAAGGCGTGATCGCCAATTGGAAGCCAGCCGTACGGCCCATCCTGGAGAATCTGGTTGAACGGACGCCTGGTTCTTTCATTGAAGAAAAAGACTTTACCCTCGCTTGGCATTACCGGCGAATCGATCAAGAATTGGGGGAAAATCGAGTCCGGGAAATCCGGGAGCAATTGATCTACCTGACAGCGAATCACAATCTCCAGGTACTGGAAGGAAACAAGGTCGTTGAAATCCGAAACGCAGGCATCAACAAAGGCAAATCTGCCACCACCTGGGTAAACAAAGCCGACTGGGATTTCATCCTGGCCATTGGCGATGACCACACTGACGAAGACACCTTCGAAGCAGTCCCTGATTCGGCTTATACCATCAAAGTAGGCCTGAACCGTTCGGTAGCGAAATTCAAAGTTCGGTCGGTAGAAGAGGCCCGCGAACTCTTGAAAACTTTATCCGAAATCTAGACTAGAACAAGCCTACTTCTCCCCTTCAGCCTCCAACGACCTCTGCGTTTGGAGGCTGAAGGGCTTGGAGCTGCTTTTTGAGCCACCTGGAATTGGCGATGCCCTGGGTTTGCTGCACCTCAGTATGAAGGGCCTGCCAACGCAAGACAAAATCACTTGCTGACAATTTGTGTTCTTGCTTGCGAAGACGAGCGGTCTTTTTGATCAACCGGATGAGCTTCTGATAGGCTTGAATCTGATAGCCTGCAATTTGTTTGTTGCGTTTGAGGAAGATCAAGAAAGCTTTGATCAAGTAATCAAGGGCATCATCGTCCTGCTGCTCATAGTAGATCTTCAACAAGATGAACTTCGCACTCAAGTGATAGTACACATCCGTAAAATCTACTTGCTGCAACAATTTGAGGGCTGACTTGGGCTGATGCTGCTCATAATGCCAAACTGCCAAATTATAGTTGAACGCATTTTCCTTGTACTCGGCTGGCAGTCTGTTTCGATACATCTGTAAGAAATCAAAGGCCCATTCAAATTCTTCCTGTTTCAAGGCCAGGGTATTGATGTTCTTATAATGTTCGTGAGCAAGCACCCCATTTTTGAGGAGGAGGTCTTCTTTCAACAGTCGCTGGTAAATCCGGAACAGCTCTTCCAGGTATTCACTTTTCCCTTGATTGATTTGGCGAATGCAAAAGTTCTGCGCATAGGCATACATCGCATACGCCTCGTTGCTTGGGAACAAGCCAGCGTGTGCTTTGAGTAATTGGACCAACTCCCGATAGGCCTCTCCCCCACCCTCTTCACTGGTCAGGGTTAGGTAGATTTGAAAATAAATGTTGATCGATGGGTACACCAGATAACGGTTGTCCGGCTGTTGTAAAAAAGACTGAATCTCCTTCATCATCTCGGAACGAAAGGGTTGATTCAACAGTCTGCTTCTGTTCAGCATTTCACAAGTGGAGCGAAGTTTTGCCCCTAGATAGAATACATCCAGGTTCTCTCCGAGGGCATTGAGGTTCCCGCCCAATTTTCGGGTCTGCCGCTTCCCTTGAAAGGCGTCCTGGACTTGCTCCAACAAATACGCATCTAGGAAAAAGCGATTATCCCGCTTGCTGGTTTTGAGGTGTTGCCGATGGATTTTTCGATAGAGTCGAGGAAAGTGATCCGCCAAATTTCGCTTCTCAAAGGCGCTGAGCAGTTGCCTGGCCTGTAGCGCTTCCTCGCTCTGGTAATTCAGTTGGGCTAAGAATTGTTCCAGCAAGCGCAACAGCTGAGATTTTTGATCATGGAGCTTCTGTTCTTGGAAGAGTTCTGCTTTCCCAAAAGTCGCCGTGAACAAAATATGTTTCGACAACAACTCCGGAACAAAATCTGGAGCCGCTAGCAAAATGCCCTTGAGCAGGCGTACCAATTTGGGGTTTTGGTTGAAAAAGGGAGATTCTACAAAAAGGGAAAACTTGCGGAGTTCCCCCTTTGTGAGGGTTTTGAGTAAACTTATTAGGCGTGTGTTTTCCACAAGTAATTTTTCATTAAGGCCAGAGTTAGAAAAGAATTGATTGATTAACCTGCTGATAACCAATATTTTTTTTATATATAAAATTTAT
>JBCCCJ010000961.1:0-3230 GCA_039033615.1 Bacteroidota bacterium | reverse complement strand
CTTTGTGGTGAAGGCTACGCAAATAATCACGATTCGCCATGTTGTCTAGGAGTATGGTGCTGCATCTATTGATAATTTGTATCTACGTTGTCATACACCCTGATGCCCGTGATTTTCCCGGTTTCCTGGTTGATGTCGTAAATCGAAATGCCTGCCTGCGGCTTAAAAACAGCACTTCCCCACACATCACAGGTGTATTCTCCGGCAAACGTTCCTTTGTCTTTGTCAAAAACATAATTGTGGAACTTCAAGGGTACGCCGCCATCCCCAAAGAAATGGTCAAAATGCTCTTTCAGGCCAGACTTGGTTTTATGATTCCACCTCCAACCAGCTGGCTCCCGGAAATACACGTCATCTTCGAACGACAGGGTATCCATGGTTGCTTCGGTGGACCCTATGGTGATGCCCTCAAAATACTTCACCACCTCTGCGGGCTCGGTCAACTCGATTTCTTTGGAGAAAATGGAGGCCCTAAAGATATGCCCCTCAGTAATCGGATATACGGAGTGGTAGGTACGAATTGCCCCAAACTTATCGCCATCTTTGACAAAAACGGCGACTAGCGGCAAGTCAAAGGTGTTGTTGAGCAGGATATCATATTCGATCACCAAGTGATGGTCATCTTCAAATTCATGAAATATCTTGATCTCCTTGATTTCATCTTTCAGGTACTCGTGCTGCTTTGCTAAGAGCGCGGGAGCTTCCGCTAGACCTTTGGCTACCCCAACGGTCTGCAGATCGAGGGTTACGTCCTTGCTTAGCTTTGACAGGATCTCATCGTACGACTTCGAATGGGCGAGGTGAATAACATTCATGTTGTTTTTTGATTTGATGTGTATACAGAAGAATGTAGTAACGTTTTGCTCCCCCTCAACCTTCGTTGATGAATTCTACCACTCGCTCGGCTACTAAGATGGTGGGGGCCATCGTATGACCGCTGATCAAATTGGGGATGACCGAGGCATCTGCAACCCGTAGATGTTTGATCCCTCTTACTTGCAGCTTAGTATTGACTACGGCCATCGGATCATCATCTGTCCCCATCTTTGCGGTACCCACCGGATGGTAGATAGATTCCGCTTTATTTCTGATGTACGCTTCAATTTCCGCATCCGAAGCATCTAGGCTCAGGGTGATGGTACTCAGGTCAGTATAGGCTTTCAGCGCGGGGGTCTGGAAGAATTTCAGTGCGGTCCGAATCCCTTTGACATAGGTTTTCATATCCTCCTCATCTCCTAGATAATTCGGATTCACCAAAATTGTGTCTTTGGGATCAGCTGAAGCTAAGCGGATATTCCCTTTGCTTTTGGGTTGTACCAACCCTACATCAATGTGGTAGCCCGCGTTCTTTGGCGGGGGAGCTCCCCATTGGGCGGGGGCGTTGATGTTGAACATCAGTTCCATGTCTGCTACGGGCACCTCAGGAGAAGATTTGAAAAAAGACACACTGGTGTTTTCTCCGACCGAAAGCGGGCCATACCCCGTCTTCCTCCAGTCGTCTACTTGAGCGGGATCTTGTGCATTTGAGCGTAAGGAGACCCCAACCCCGTCAGGAGCGGTAACCCCAATATCTGTTCTTAGGTGATCCGCTAGGTTTTCTCCCACCCCAGGCAAGTCTTTGATCACGTCTATGCCAAGGCTTTTCAAATACTCCGCTGGTCCTATTCCGGAGTGCATCAGAATTTTGGGCGTCGCGTAGGTACCCGTACAAATGATGACCTCCTTGTTGGCTTGTGCGGTTTTGGTCTCTCCGTCCTGAAAGTATGCAATCCCTACAGCCACCCCGTCTTCAATGATGACTTTTGACACAAAGGCTTGGGTCTCTATGGTCAGATTGGACCGCAGCCGGGCTTCGTCCAGGTAGTTTTGGATCGTATTATGTCTGCGGCCGTTTCTGAAGATGCACTGCCAGATATCAAAGCCCTCTATTTCGGCTGCGTTTAAGTCATCCGTAGCGCCTAAACCGACTTCGATACATGCCTGCTTGAAGACCTGGGTCATATAGGTACCTTCTGGAGTCGTTTCTAACTTCATCGGTCCGCCGACTCCGCGATATTGGTTGGCTCCTCGATCGCTGTCTTCAATCTTAAGGTACCATTGCTTCACGGTCTCCCAATCCCAGCCTGCCAAGTTCCAACTGTTGTAGTTTTCTTCGGTACCACGAGACCAGGAACCGATGTTGATAGACGCAGATCCTCCCATCACTTTCCCTCTCGGTTGCATCACCTCGCGACCATTCAAGCCTTTTTGTGGAGTAGAGTTGTAGCCCCAGTTGGTATCTGGCGTCCACATCTGCCCCGCTCCTCCGACGTACCCAATCGCTTCTTTTGTATTTTCTCCTCCGGCTTCTATCAAGAGCACTGAATTGGCCGAAACTTCCGATAATCGAGCGGCTACGACCGGTCCTGCAGTGCCGCCACCGATGATGATATAATCAAATGATGTCTTCGATTCCATATCTGTAATTTATATAGTGTTAACAAGAATTATCCTTTCCTGGACTTTATCCAGCTTTTGACAAGGACCACATGCTCTTGATTGCGATCATCTCGGGGATGATAAATAGCAAGAGGTACACGGCATATATTGCCCCACTTGGTACGGATCCCATTACTCCGGAGATGGCAGTAGCTGGCATGTCAAATAATTCCGTCACCACTCTCATCAAAAAGGCGAAACCGATCAACTCTGGTTTCTTAGAAAGTAAGGCATAGGTCATCACGACCCCCATGGCGATATTGCGTGCGGAGGTCATCCATATTGCCATCTTGTGAGGATAGGTGTCGCCTGTAAATCCGGGGATTACCATGTCAGGCTGGAGGTATCCCATGATGCCTAGGCCTAGTCCAAATACTGCTAGAAAACCACCAAAAAGGGTTATCCAGAGCGGAATTTTTACTGACTTTTCCATTCTTTTGTAATAGCGAGGAGTGAAGTTTCGTTCGGCTATTCGCTTGCATACAGGGAGAAGTCCCTGGCAACACGTTCCATCACTTCGGTTATAGAATGGATCAAATCTACATGCTAGCTGGTAAGCGCTAGTTGCAGAAATGAGGATAACAATTGCAAAAGTGTAACCGGGAGTTATGGTTTACTCCTAAACTTATGAGGCGTACTTCCGGTATGTTTCTTGAAAAAATTGATCATGTGGGCAGAGCTCTTGCTGTTCGCACTGGCCATCAGCTGCGGCCCGATGATTCGCAAGCTGTTCGCGCCCTTTGGTGCCGCCT
>JBCCCJ010000960.1:0-3250 GCA_039033615.1 Bacteroidota bacterium | reverse complement strand
CGCTGACGTCTACTTGAAAGGTCTTTCCCAGATCGTCAGAGAGGAAAAAACGCAGCTCTACGCTGTCTCCTTCCTGATCGAGCAGATCAAAGGTGACGGTGAGTTGGTTGTTAACGAAATTGAAAAAGCCTTCGACATTGGTGATTTCTGGTACCTGGTTTTGCGCAGGTAGCAACAACGGAAGGCAGCAAAGAAGCAAAGACAAGCGTTTCATGTGGATCAATATTTCCACAAAAAAAGCGAAAATCCAGCTAGGATCATCGCCCTTTAAGGAAGATAGAACATGAAATCTTTGTCAGATGGATATCTGGAGCGCAATGCCTTAAGCAGAAGCGGCGGCAGCAACTTTGGTTTCCAAGGATTCGATGACCTCTTGGTTTTGTTGCTGAAGCGACTGCTTCACTCCTTTGGTGACGGGGTTGGTCTTCAAGGAAAATCTTCTCCGCTTGGCCCGGTTGCGCAGTCTGTGCTTTTTACGGGTGAACTTTTTTGCCATGATTTCTTTGCTTGAAATTGGAACGGCTGCAAAGATAGAACTTTTCTTCGAAAGTGGAAAATGGAGACAGAGAATTCGTGGGTAGTAGCAGTTGGGAGTGGTGGTGGCGGCAGGAGGAGGGAGCTTTCGACTTTGTTAGGCAAGAAGAACCTGGTTGTACGAACCAAGTGTCTTGGGAGAGTCGAACTGATGAATGTCGAATGATGATCGGAAGTATTGCTGGCCAAGTAGCAGGGTATCTTTCTTGTACTCCCCGCTTTTCAGAGAAAAGAATCTTGACCTACCAACGGCAGGACTCTGCTAGGAGCCCAAGGTTTGTAGCAGGTGGGCCTTTTTTCTTCTTTTGGGGGTTCTACATCCTGGGATGCTGGGAAGGGGATTGTAAAATCGAAACCTGAAAAAGGGGCCATACGCTAACCTTTCGTCTGTGGCGAGCGTGAGGTGCCTAGAGGGTCGACCGAAGGGAGAGTCCGCAGCAAAGCGGAGGACGGAGCGTCAGCGAACCCCGGCAGGGACCGACTCCGAATGCGACCTGGGTGCATTCGGAGACACGCCCACCTCATCATGCAGAAAAAAATCAGCGACTCATTACCTTTTGAGGACGTTGATGCACCAAGGGATGATAGGCTTCGAACTCACCTCTAACGAGCCTGGCTCGAGGCCATTTCCTCACAAACCAAATTCAACCTTATGAGACTGTTCACCTGTCAATTCTTGGTGTTGTTGCTGTTCCTGATCGGTAGTGGTGCTTCGGTATCCGCGCAATCTGTGGCTCAGCAGAAAAAAAGCATGAATCGCTACCTGAATCGCTCGTTTGCGGAGCATGTCAGTCCCATTCGCACCAATCAACTGGTTCCTTCTACGATGGGTGCCTTGGGAAATTGGCTGAAGGATGCCAGCATTGCGCCGCGTACCAAGCAGGAAATTCGCAGGTTGTTGCAGCCGCTCAAGGGCGTTCAGGGCCTCAAGGTGCTTCGCATCAAGGGCGTTTCCTACCAAGCAACTGGCCAAACGGGGGATGCTTTCCTGGTGATTGTCTCTGATGAAATTCGGCAATCGACTGGCTTTTGGGCGGATGTGGTCAAGATTCTTGAAACCCAAAAGGCCAACGAAGAGGAGGAAGATGACGATGATGATTGTCGCTTCCAACAAAGCGAGGATTGTTTCTGTGCCAATTCAGACAATTGCGATTGTGTATCCTGTACGGGCTGCGGCTGTGGTGGCTGTAGTGGTTGTGGCTCCTCGAGTGATGGCGGAACCGAGACGGAATTGTACGAGTCGGTCTGGTGGTAGAAAACGGGGTTCAAATTTCAGGGATCAGGGTTCACAGGAGCTTGCTTCCTTCCTTCGGATTTTTGAAATTTTCCTGTTCCCTGCTGAGCGAAGGGAAGTCCCGCTGGCGGGACTTCCCTGACTTTTGTTGTTCCGGGGGGAGTTGCGTAGTTTTGAACTATGGGAAACTACATTGTCTCCGCACGAAAATACCGACCGGATACTTTTGCGTCGGTGGTAGGGCAATCACACATTACTGATACGCTGAAAAGTGCGATCCTGATGGATCAGTTGGCGCATGCCTTTTTGTTTTCTGGACCAAGAGGGGTAGGCAAAACCACTTGTGCGCGGATTCTCGCCAAGGCCATCAACTGTGAAAACCTGACGAAAGACGGAGAACCTTGTAACGAATGTGAATCCTGCAAAAGCTATAATGAAGGCAAAAGCCTCAACATCCACGAATTGGATGCGGCTTCGAATAATAGTGTCGATGACATCCGGAACCTGATCGAGCAGACCCGCTATGTTCCCGCCAAGGGGAAGCGAAGTGTCTACATCATTGATGAAGTTCACATGCTTTCTCAGGCCGCTTTTAATGCCTTTTTGAAAACGCTGGAAGAGCCGCCGCCGCATGTACTGTTCATCCTGGCGACAACGGAGAAGCATAAGATTCTGCCCACCATTCTGTCCCGCTGCCAGAAGTTTGATTTTCGTCGGATTCGGGTGGATGACATCGCCAATCACCTCAAATACATTTCGGAAAAAGAGGAGATTCAATTTGAGTATGCTGCGCTGCAACAGATCGCTTTGAAGGCGGATGGTGCCCTGCGCGATGGACTGAGTCTCTTTGATCAATTGGTCAGCTATAGCAGCAGTCAGTTGACCTTCGAGCGGGTGTTGGAAAACCTGAACATCCTCGACTACGATTACTACTTCCGGGCGGTGGAATTGATGTTGAGTCAGAACCACAGCGACATGTTGCTGCTGCTGGATGAGATTTTGCAAAAAGGCTTTGAAGCCAAGGATTTTCTCATTGGTCTGACGGAGCACTTCCGCAATTTGCTGGTGTGCCAAACCCCCAAGACGGTGGAGTTGCTGGAGACTTCTGAGAACATCAAACTGCGCTATCAGGAGCAATGTCAGCAAATGCCGCCTACCTTGTTGCTCAATGCGTTTCATTTGGCATCAGAGGCAGAACAGCAAAGCAAATCAGCGACTCATCCTCGCTTGTCTGTAGAATTGGTGCTGATCAAATTGGCGCATCTGCAACAAGCGGTACAGGTCGCCGCCGGACATCAGAACGGGCTGGAAAAAAAAAATCCGTAGCGCAAACTGAGATCCTTCCTCCTCCAGAGATTGACGCTCCGCCTCCTGCGAAAGAGGGATTGCCTCCTCCACATCGCCGGCGTTGATTGCCTCCTCTTGATCGGGGTAGCGCCGTCGGTCGAGGTAGATGAAGGCTGGTTCGCTCTCGAGTTCCGG
>JBCCCJ010000959.1:0-3252 GCA_039033615.1 Bacteroidota bacterium | reverse complement strand
TTTTTTTCTGCCAGTATCGCATCAGGCCAGCGACACTCATGTAGGCGGGATTAGCGCCGTGATATTTGGCAAGGGTGGCTTTGTCCAGGCCATGTTCTTTCAGGCTCTCTTCGACCCAAGCAGTGAATTTGGGAACAATTTCCATTTGAGGCACCTGCTCGTCAAAGTAGGGTTTGATCCAGTCGGCCCAGGTCCGCAACACCTTGCGGAGGGTAGTCAAATGCGCCTCGACATCCTCGACTTTCCCATAATGAGTAAGATACAGGCTAGTTGGATTCAGGGAAAGTAATTTGTCAATGGAAACCTCCCAAGCTTCGATGTCAATGTCCGGGGGAGGACAAGGCGGCACGATGGGGCCATTGAGGATTTTGACTCCTGCCACATCTCCAGCAAAGACGGATTCACCTACTTGCCAGGCAATGTGATGGCTCGCATGTCCGGGAGTATACCAAGCAATAAATTCCTTCTCGCCGACGGTGACCTTCTGCCCATCTTCCACTGCTACCAACAACTCTTCGGGAATGCCATGCATTTCTCCCCACAATTTTTCCATCATGTCGCCATAAATCCGCTTGGCAGAGCCGTATAAACGAGAAGGATCATGCAGATGTTTGTATCCACGCGGATGCACATAGATCGTGGCTCCTTCCCGTGCCAATGCCCAAGCGGCCCCCGCATGGTCAAAGTGAATATGGGTCAGGAATACATGGCGAATGTCTGACGGCTCATAGCCGAATCGGGCCAAGCCTTTGATCAGGTGCTCAAAGACGGAATAGGGTCCGGTTTCCACCAAAACAGGGCCTTCGGTGGTCTCCACCACAAAGGCACCGATCACTTCAGTTACCTGGAATTGAAGGTCAAGCGTGTGAATCATGCTGGTATCTAGTAGTCGAATCTTCTACAAAGATACACAAACAAGCTATTGACTATCCATTCAATCTTTCCTATTTGTACCAAATTTTCTTCACCAATTCTTCTCCCCCCCCTATGATTCGGACCACATAGATCCCAGTCGCTTGTCCAGTAAGGGAAACGGATTGGCGATCCACTTCAGAAGTTACTTCTACGATTTTTTGCCCAACCAAATTGAAGACCTCTATCGAGTATCGGTCCAGATCGGCAGGCTTCTCAATCCAGAACAAGCCATCGGTAGGATTGGGATAGACCTGAAAGCTTTCATTGAGCGGGGTGTCAATGGGGGTAGGATCAATGATCACCGTATCCTCCGCGGAGCGATAGGCATACAATGACACACCGCCCCGAGGATTCCCAATCAGATAACTGTATTCATCGGTGGTGTCGATGATGGCCGCATCGAATTGGATGAGGGAACCAAAGTCTAAGCCGAAGTAGCTGTCCCGAATCAAAGAATCCGTCATGGCATTGCTCAGGTCTTCGAAGACTTCTATCTGTCCGCCCTCATTGGCGATTAGCAATTCCACCACATTGTCCTGGTCATAATCAAAGAAGCGAGGATGTGCAAAACCAGCGAAAAAGTTTCCAAACTGATCGTTGATTTTGATCCGGCCGTAGCGATCGGTGTTTTTCTGCCAGGTGGGATTGGTAGAAGTACCAATGTTTTCGTAGAGTTCGATGCGTCCAAAACGAGTCCCGATGAACAAATCCAGGTCATTGTCCCCATCGAAGTCATATAGTTCTGGGGCAGCAGACCCTCCAAACACCCCATTCTTCAGACCATTGTAGATCCCTCCGATCACCAAACTCTGATCATCTTCCAGGAATTCCGTGGGCGAAAGGACAAATTCAGCAGGACTGCCCACAGGAGCGACATTCACAAAGTGGGCAATCACCCCAAAGTTGAGGCCGATCAGCAAATCCTCATCGCCATCGCCATCCAAATCTCCCAGCGCCATGCTCGGTTCTGAAAAACTCGGATCGGTGGGACCAGGATTGTCAAAAAAGCTCAGGTCGATGAAATTGCTATCCACCAAATCATAGGCCGGTTCCTCCAGGCTTCCTACATTTTCAAATAGTTGCACTTGATGCTCAATTTCCAAACCGGAGGGCGTGAGGTAAGAGGCGTAAGAAGCAGCCAGCAGGAAATCCTGGAGTCCATCTCCATTGTAGTCTAGCCACAGCGCCCCTGATTGCCGCCCATTGTCGATGTGGTCCTTTCCTAAGAAAGTTCGACCCCGGAAGCGGAAATCTACATTCGTATTCTGGCCCAAGTTTTCATACCATGCGACCCCATTTACGTTTTCAACGATGTCATTCTTGGGGTTGGGGGCGACGATGAGATCTTTGACTCCATCGTTGTTGATGTCGTGATAAAAAGGCGCGGGAAATAATTCCACAAAGACCGCAGAATCGCTATAGGGGAAGCGCGTCTCCACGCTGAGCATTTTGGCATCATCCAAGGTCCCAAAATTGTAAGCCGCTACCATATTCGGAAAGGAAACGTCTCCGATCAGGACATCTACCAAAGAATCATTGTTGAAGTCCTGTACCAAAATCGTAGAGCCGACATGTAGGCGCTCTCCCCCTTCTTCTTCCGAAGATCCCCGAGGACAATTGGCGGTATCTCCTACGGCCAGGGTATTGTCTGCCTGACTTTCAGCGAATTCTCCCCAGCATCCTACTTGAGTCTCGAAATCTAGGGTATCACAGCGGCCATAGCGTTCCATGGCGAGGTTCTTATACAGGATGAAATAGTTGACCAGATTGGTGGTGGAAACCACGTCGATGTCTCCATCATAATCGACATCTACCATGGCGGGAATGTCAGTCCGTACGGTGAACATCAGGCGGGGACTTCCCCCAGAAACGGTCATCACTGGATCGTAGCGCAATTCGAATCCTACCGAGTCGCCGGGATAAATCACTTGCTCATAAATCCAATGATTCGATCCATTGAGTCGGCCACACCAGACGTCCTCCAATCCATCGCAATTGTAGTCTACCAGAACCGCCCAATCCTGGCAATTGCAATCCGCAAAATTGGCCTGATAGCGGGGGGCGTGCCGATACTTGACCTGGCTTTGCCGTCCTTCGTTGAGGAATACCAAAAAGGTGTTGTCCAGCCGATCGTAGCTTACCATGTCCAAGGCTCCGTCGCGATTGATGTCCACGGTAGAAAACTGGGGGTTATTGAATCCTCCGGTCCAGGGATTCAGGAGGGCTTGCCCATCCATATTGGTAACCGGAATATCAGTGGTCAGGCGATACCCTTGACCCAACAAAAACGGCAGAAAGAACATGCTGCCGAGAAAACAAGCAAAGCGCATAGGAACG
>JBCCCJ010000958.1:0-3256 GCA_039033615.1 Bacteroidota bacterium | reverse complement strand
CATCAGTTTTGGTTACTTCTTCCCCTGGGCAAAGGTCTGCACCAAACGGTCATTTTGTAGCAGGGCAAACCCTTTGCCTGCTTCTCAGTTTCGATAGTAGATCTCATTTATATGTCCCAATCCCCTTCCGTGATATACCTTCTCTCCGGCAATGGCAGCACCAAAGCCTGGTGGGAAGATTGTTTGTCTTTGTTCCAACAACGCCAGCCCATTCCGCTGGAACTCCCTGGTTTTGGCGACAATCCCTCCGATCAGTACCAAAGCGTTTCCCAACTGAGTGAAGCGCTGCTAGAGATGACGGAAGCAGGGAGCGAAATCTTTGCCGTCGGAGTCAATGGCTTGATCGTCCTGCATGCTTTGGTGAGAAAACCAGGGCATTTCTCCCGAGTCAGCCTCTTGGCTCCCGTAGGCGCATTTTTGTGGGAACGGCGCTTCGTGAAGTTCATGTCGCTAAAGCCGATTCGGATGCTGATCCACTTTCTGCTCCGCAATCGCCCTACCATATTTGCCCGAAAATTTTCCTCTCAGCGCTGGACCCAGGCCCAATACGAGCGCATGGGCGAAGGCTATCGGAAATGCCGGGCCTTCCAACGCTACTTTGAACTGTTCACTGCAGAAGATGCCCTGGACTTTTTCGATCGGATTGAAACGCCCATCGAATTGATTTGGGGGACGCGAGATGCCGTACTCGATCAGGCGCAGGTCGTGGCCTGGGACAGCATTTTGCCGCGGGCGGAATTGACCATCACCATCAAAGACAATTGGGGACACTATCCCTATATCGACGATCCGCAGGAATTTGCCAGCTACCTGGATGATCAACCCCTCGGCTTTCGCGCTCACAGCAAGGGGGGACGGCTGCAATTGGCCGCCCTTGGCAAGATACCCGTTCCCAAGCTCTGGACGGTACAGCAATTGGCGGAGTATGCGCAGATCGAAGCCCAATTGTCTGACTCCGTTCGCTATGCCCTCCGTTCTTCTGACCTGAACGAAGATCAGATCGACGGTTCGCAAGCCGGGAAAAATGAAACCTACCTACGGGTAGCCAAAGCGGACATTCGCCCCCATTTGAAGGCCTTCTTCGAGGGAGGCATGGCGCAAGTGGTGATTCAGGAATTTGTCGAGCCAAGGGTTTCCGGGGTCGCTTTCGTCAGGCGAATAGCTGCCGAGGTAGAATGGGTAGCAGGGCATTTGGAAGCCTTGTTGTCTGGACAGAGCCAGGGGAATCAGCTCGTTTTGACCGATCTGGGGGCAGATTGGGGACAAAGCCAAGAGAAGGAGTATGAATTGGCAGCGGCAGGCGTCAGTGCCAGAAAGTTGCAAACATTTTTGCAAGAGGTCATTCGCCTCTTCCACTACCAACATGCCGACATCGAATGGGCCTGGGATGGCAAGCAGTTTTGGCTGCTGCAATTGCGACCCGTTACCGCTCACAGCTGGCGGCGTTGTCTGACTTCCGCCAACTTAGACGAGATTCTGCCCAAGCGGGTCAGTCGCCTGATGGAAGAAGCCCAACGTCTGGCTTCCCCCCACATCGGGCGAGTGATGGGGCGCTGGGATGAAAATATTTTTCGGGAGCAGGAACCTTTCAGCGTGGTCTATCAGGACGCATCCTACATCAACAGCGACCTCTTTCTGGCGCGCTTTCACGCCTGGGGCTTGCCTTCGGCCATGTATGCGGCTGAAATTGGTGGGGCGGTACCGAAGATTCCCCTTCGTCCCTTTCGCTTTCTGCGCCACCTGCCTGTCTTCCTGAAGATGGGGTTCGCGGGTCGAGGCGCGTTGAAATACATCCCTGATCAATTGGCAGAATGGGAGCAGGAATTGGTTCGCATCGAACAAAAAGTCTCGCTGAATGGGGAAGCAAAAGAAGCCGCCTTGGTGCGCTGGTTTTGCCGCTACTACGTCTTCATCGTCCGCACCAACATCCTGATCAATATGGCGGTCTCAACCAGCTTGGGGAGCTTTTTGTCGCGGGCGAAAACCGTCTATGGTGAGATGCAAAGCGGAGATTTTCCTCATCGTCTGGCCTATGAAAGCGATCCAGCCACTCCCCGCCCGAAGGGGAAACCGCTACCATTGACCGAGTTCCCCCAATGGTCCAGCATCATGTGGGTGCTGCATGCGATCGGCGTTCCCGGTCTGCGGGGTCGCTATCTGGAGGTGCGAGAATGGTTTCGCGACAACAATATGCGGCTCTTTCACCGGCTTCATCAGGCCATGCAAGACTCCGATTGGCTGGAACTCCATCCCGGCACCCGCAGCCAGCAGGGCACCTTTTGGCAAGATGGGGGCGCGGCTTTGCGGCAGGACTTCTCCTTCATGATCTATCCCGGCAAAGTCTCTGGCATTCTGGGCGAAGACATCTTGCTCGTTGATGCGCTGGAGCCGGGGCATTTCTCCCACTACCAGCAAGCCAAAGGCGTCATTTCCCGCTCCGGTGGCCGCCTGTCGCATGGTGCGACCTTGTTACGCGAACTCCAAAAGCCATCAGCCGTGCTCAGTGAGGTGGATGAGAGTTGGATCGGGGAAGCGGTGGTGCTGGAGGATGGGACGTTGCGGAAGACCTAAAGATGATCTTTGATTCGCACTGCTTCATACTTGGTTGATCCACCATCCTTAATTTTGATAGAAGCAGTTCGATCCTCCCGGATTGCATCCTCTAGTTGAACCCTCTGACCTTTCTCTGGATCTTTCAATAAGTTTGCATCCATAATGTTGATAGGAACCTGTTCTCCTACCCTTTTTTTCTCTTTATACCAAGGTTCTGGAACTGGAGGTTGGGTTTGGTAAGAAACAAAAAAGAATCGATGCTTTCCTGATGATAGGATGTCTCCTGGCTGAAGACCAGTGAAGAGTTGGTTGGTTGGTACCTCCGTCCCGATTCCAGTTTCTTCGAGGGCTTTCACCCATCCACCTCCCTGGAATTTTTTACCTAGAGAGGTAAAGTCAGTTTCTCCATTAACCCCATTGTTTTGAATGGATTCTCCATTCACCGCTCCGGTATTACCTCCTAACCACTGAAAGAGGACTTCACTCACTGAAATGGAGCAATTAGTGGTTCCAGGGGCTTTTTTTACCGCTTTCCCACCGAAGTGCCCAAATACTTCCGTTTGTTTTCTTCCGTAAATGTCCCGTTCATAGTCATTTTTCAGAATGGTCGTCTCCTCTGCTTCCGTAAGATTCCTATTTTTCAAGCGCTTATTATAGGTTCCTTCGGGTCCGATTATTCCTTTTACTTTTTTCTTTTTCTTTT
>JBCCCJ010000957.1:0-3265 GCA_039033615.1 Bacteroidota bacterium | reverse complement strand
GCCGGACGATGGACGAGCACAGACTGCGCCGACACAACAAGTTCCTCAAGAATGGCCCTGGGAGGGATCAATAGTGTGGTCGATGCCGCCTGCGCTGCTTCCTTGAGCGCCATCAAGATGGCTTTGAGCGAGCTGGTAGAAGGCCGCTGTGATATGATGCTGACAGGAGGAGTTGATACCGACAATTCTCCTTTCATGTATATGTCGTTTTCGAAAACCCCTGCTTTTTCGAAATCTGGCAACATCAGCCCCTTTAGCGACAAAGCGGATGGCATGCTCATCGGCGAAGGCATCGGGATGTTGGTATTGAAGCGCTTGGAAGATGCGGAAAGAGATGGAGACAACATCTATGCAGTCATCAAAGGAGTGGGCACTTCCAGCGATGGGCGATTCAAATCTGTCTATGCGCCACGTCCTTCCGGGCAGGCGCTGGCGATGAATCGCGCCTATGAAGATGCTGGTTATGCGCCCTCCACCGTGGGACTGATAGAAGCCCACGGAACTGGTACCGGAGCGGGAGATCCGACGGAGTTCACCTCTATGCAAATGGTCTTCGGGGCCAATAATCCCCAGAAGCAACACATTGCTTTGGGATCGGTCAAATCTCAGATCGGACATACCAAATCTGCGGCAGGAGCCGCCGGAATCATCAAGGCGGTCCTCAGCCTTCACCATCAGGTGCTGCCTCCAACCATCAATGTGGAGCAGCCCAATTCCAAGTTTAACATTGAGGATTCTGCGATCTACCTCAATACGGAAGCCCGTCCCTGGATTCGAAATGGACATCCAAGACGGGCAGGGGTCTCAGCTTTCGGTTTCGGTGGCATCAACGTCCACCTCACGCTGGAAGAATATGCCGGAAAGGCACAGGCCAATTACCGCTTACATGAGCCGTACAAGGCGATTTTGCTCCAAGCTGCGACTCCCACGGCTTTACAACAACTGTGTCAGACTCAGCTAGCTCAGTTACAAGGAGAGGAAGGCCAAGCAGCTTTTGAAGCGCTTGTCAAAGCAAGCAAAAGCACCCAATTGGTCGCTACCAATGCACGGGTCGGCTTTGTGGTGAGCACATTGGAAGATTGTCAGGAATACCTGACCATCAGCGCGAGCCAATTGTCCTCCCAATCCCAAGCCTGGAATCATCCCAAAGGCATTTATTATCGACCAACTGGCATGGAACCGGGGACGCAAAAAGTGGCGGCTCTGTTTGCTGGTCAAGGGTCCCAGTATGTTGGGATGGGAAAAGAATTAGCCAATGCTTTCCCTCCTGTAGCACAGGCTTTCCAAACGATGGATGCCCTATATGAGGCAAGTGGGCAATCGCCCTTATCCAAGACGGTGTTCCCCATTCCGGTTTTTTCCTCAGAGGAAAGAAAAGTCCAGCAACAACGGTTGACCCAAACCCAACACGCTCAACCCGCTATCGGCACCTTGAGTATGGGACAATACCAGTTGTTCCAACAAGCAGGGTTCCAGGCAGATTTTGTAGCAGGACATAGCTTTGGGGAGTTGACAGCCCTTTGGGCGGCAGGGGTGTATGATGAAGCAACTTTTCTGGCTTTGGCAAAAGCAAGAGGAGAGGCCATGGCCTTGCAACATCCTGCTGCTGACCCAGGAACGATGCTGGCAGTCAAAGCACCACAAGCACAGGTACAACAAGCCATCGCTGCCCTTCCAGGGGTTTCCATTGCAAATGTGAATTCCCCCAATCAGGTCATCATAGCCGGGGGAACCGCTCATATCCAAGCAGCAGCAAAGCAGTTGACTGCCCAAGGGCTATCTGTCATCCCGCTGCCAGTTTCAGCAGCTTTTCACACCGATTATGTGAAGCATGCCCAACGACCTTTCTCTGCGTTTGTGGGCAAAAAAACTTTCCAAAGACCCCAAATTCCGGTCTATTCAAACACTACGGGAGAGGCATATCCAAGCAACCTCAACAGCTTAAAAGCCATCCTCAAGAACCAGATGCTCCATCCGGTTCTGTTTCAGCAGCAAATAGAACATCTCTATCAGGCTGGAGCCCGGGTGTTTGTAGAATTTGGACCAAAAGGAGTGCTGACCAATCTGGTGAAAGCCACGCTGAAGGGCAAAGACATCGTGGCGATCGCTACCGATGCAAATGCCAAGGTGGACAGTGATCTTCAAATGCGTCAGGCGGTGGTTCAACTCCAAGTGCTAGGCCTACCCATCGGCCACATTGATCCTTACAAAAAAGATCTGGTTCCCCTACCTCCAAAGTCAAAACTTACGGTACAACTCAGCGGGAACAACTTCGTGTCTGCTGCCACTCAGAAGGCGTATCAGGACGTGCTGAATGATGGTTTCCAGGTCCAAGGAGGGGAAGCCAAAACCATCGAAAAAATCGTAACGGTTGAGAAAATCGTGGAAGTCCCGGTTGCGAATCCCCTTCTGCCTCAACAACCTGAAAGTGAAGAAGAAATGATGAATAAAGAAGCACTTAAGCTCATTCAATCCACCTTAGAATCTTTCAAAGCGAATCAAACCAGATCTCTAGAGATCTTTGAGCGCTTCATGAATGACCAAAACGCGCAGTCTCAGCAACTCTTACAATTGCTTTCGGAGACGGTGAATGCCAGTAAAGCCTCTTCCACCAATGGGAATGGGACTTCCTCCAATGGATTCGCCAAGCCTGTTGCGCCCCTCATTCCCCCACCTGCCATCTACACAAATGGCAATGGCAATGGCCATACCCACGCGCCTATAACGAAAGTTGCTACTCCGGTAGCGGAACCCATAGTTGAAGCACCTGCAACAGTTTCTGCAACCAGCGTTGACAGCTCAAAAATGGCGGGCATGCTGCTAGAGGTAGTCAGCGAAAAGACTGGCTATCCTGCCGAAATGCTCGAATTGGGCATGGACATGGAGGCCGATCTCGGGATTGATTCGATCAAGCGAGTAGAGATTTTTGGGGCACTCACCCAACAATACCCAGAGCTATCCGGCATCAATCCAAACGAGTTGACCGAGCTCAGAACTCTGGGCGAAATTGTGGACTATGTGAGTGCCTCGGGCAATGGCATTTCTCCAGCACCAGTGGTTCAGACTCCGACGCCTGTAACCAACGCTCCGGTAGCTCCTACCCCTTCGGTAGAAGCACCCGCAACCAGCGTTGACAGCTCAAAAATGGCGGGTATGCTCCTGGAAGTGGTCAGTGAGAAGACTGGCGACCCAGCAGAAATGCTGGAACTCGGTATGGACATGGAAGCTGATCTGGGAATTGATTCGATCAAGCGGGTAGAAATTT
>JBCCCJ010000956.1:0-3266 GCA_039033615.1 Bacteroidota bacterium | reverse complement strand
GTAGCGACTGCCATTTATGCCAACATCACAAGGGAATTTGTGACATCTGACGTACACCCGTCGAAAACTTGGGATTTGCGAAAATGGCAAGGCCGCAAAGCAGAAGTGAAACTTTCCACCCCGGTAGTAGTACATACAGCATGGACCAAAATGAAGCAACGGTACAACAAACCTTGATTCGAATTGCCAATCAAGTCTTTGATCTCCATAAAAAGGTACAGCGTCTCGAACAAAAACGCTCTCTGGAGCGCAATCTCCACCGGATTCAGGAAGCCCTTGCTGAACTAGGTTTGGAAATACACGATCCGACTGGGGAAGCGTATGCAGAAACGAGAACCGATTGTGAAGCTTCGATTTCTGGTACCCACACTTCTCACCTTCGCATCACCGAAACCCTGAAACCCATCATCCGATGGAAACATCAGGGCTTTGGCCACATCGTTCAGCGGGCGGTGGTCATCGTGAGTGGCGAATGATTCCTGTATTCATCTGAAAATTCATCCTACATGATCAATTTTGGCATAGATCTCGGCACAACTAACTCCTCCATCGCAAAATTTGACAAAGGCCAGGTCGTGGTCTTCAAAAATCCCATTGGTCAAAAAGATACCCTGCCCTCCGTGGTGGCGTTTCGGAAAGGTCGCATCATCGTGGGAGAAAAGGCCCGGGAGTTTTTGTTGAAAGCGCCAGATCAGGTGGCAGGTTCTTTCAAACGGAAAATGGGGACTTCGGAAACCCTGAGTTTGTCTGGCGAACCCAAAACCCCCGTAGAATTGTCTGCTCAGGTGTTGAAAGAGTTGAAAACCTTCGTTCATACAGGAGAGAGCCCTCAGGCAGCTGTGATCACCATTCCGGCTTCTTTCGATACCATCCAATCCAATGCAACCAAGGAGGCTGGCTACCTGGCTGGATTTGAGCAGGTGGTGTTGTTGCAGGAACCCATCGCGGCCAGCCTGGCCTATGCCAATCAAGATGAAACCGAAGAATTCGCCGAAGGTCAGTGGCTGGTCTATGACCTCGGGGGAGGGACCTTTGATGTGGCCTTGGTTCGCATTCAGGACGGAGAAATGACGGTGCTGGATCACGAAGGCGACAACTTCCTTGGAGGAACCGATTTTGATCAGGCCATCGTGGAGCAATTGGTTGTGCCCTATCTGGAGTTGGAAGGACAGTTTGACAATCTCTTGCAGGAAATGCGCTCTGCCACAGGGAAGTACAACCAATTGTACTACACTTTGCTACACAAGGCCGAAGAAGCCAAGGTGCAGCTTTCCAGTCTCGGAAGTGCCGAAATTGAGTTTGAAATCGAAGATGATGGGAGCAATTTGATTGATGCGTTTTTGACCATTGAGCGCTCTCAGTTCGAGGCCTTGATTGAGCCTTATTTGGAGCAAACCGTGCAGCGCATTCGGGAAATGCTGGAACGCAACCAACTGAAAGCAGAGGCTCTGCGCTTTGTGTTGATGGTCGGAGGTTCTACCTACATCCCCTACGTGCGGGAGCAAGTCGCCGAACGCTTGGGAATTGCGGTCAATACCCGCGTCGATCCTACCACCGCGGTTGCGGTTGGGGCAGCTTTTTATGCAGGCACGAAGCGGATTCAACTTGCTTCAGAGAAAGAAGCAGCGGGAGAGAAAATAGAGTCTCCGCTGGAAATTCGGGTGGCCTTTCAAAAAGCTACCCAGGAAGAAGAGGAATATTTCACCGCTACCTTTGAAGGGCCCTGGGAGGGCTTGTATTATCGCATCACCCGCACTGACGGCGGCTATGACAGCGGGTTGAAACTGATCAGCCCCCAGATCCGAGAGTATCTGGCATTGGCGCCCAATACCTACAATGAGTTTGAACTGACGGTATTTGACGAGCAAAACAACCGAGTTCCAACTCAGGTAGATCCGATTGGGATCACTCAAGGGCGTTATTCAGTGGTGGGACAGCCTTTGCCCAACGACATTTGCCTGGAAATCGACGACATCGAAAATGATACCACCGTCCTGGAGGTGATCTTCGAGAAAAATGCGGTGCTGCCATTGAAGCGAACTTTGGTCAAGCAAATGACCCGCACCATCGCCAAGGGCTCTAACGAACGCCTGACTCTGACCATCGTGGAGGGACCGGGCACGGCTTTGCCTGCGGCGAATCAGCCCATCGGCTTCATCAGCATTTCTGGGAAGCAATTGACCCGGGATTTGGTGCGCGGATCGGATGTGGAGATCACCCTGGAGATGTCAGAATCTCGGGATTTGAGCATCAATGCCTACCTGATGATGACGGATCAGGAGTTTGAAGATGTGTTCACGCCTTCGGTTCGGCGGGTGAATGTACCGCGGCTGGTAGATGAATTGATGGGACTTGCGGAAAAAATTCGTTCTGAAATCGGGGAAGCGGAAGATCAGGGCAACTACGAGAGTGCGCAGGAATTGGTGGACCTGGAATTTGAAATCCTGGAAGTGGCCGATCGGGCGAAAAAGCTGAAAGCGGATGATGTGACTGATGACAAATTTCAGATTGAAGATTTGAAGCGTCGGGTGGCACAAAAAGTAGATGAGTTAACCCGCGACAAATTCATCATTCGGGTAAAGAATGAATATTTCGAGGTGAAGCGGGACATGGAGCACGTCATGGAAAACTATCAGCCGTCTGAAAAAGATGAGACTGACTTCGAAGAATTGATTGGCAAAGAGAAGCATACCCTCGCGACCAATAGCTCCCTCCGCATCAAAGAATATATCGACCAGATGCTCCGCCTCAATTGGCGCATTCGCTGGAACAGCTCCAAATACATCCGCAATTTCTTCCACTCGCTTTGCTTTGGCCTCTATGGGATGTTTTCCGATATGCAAAAGGCCGAGCAATTGATCACCCAAGGCCGCGAAGCCATCAAGGAAGAGAACGATGACCGCCTCCGGGTCATCATCAATCAACTCTGTGATTTGTTGCCTCCGTCGAAGAAAAAGCAAGTCGGCTTTGGCGGAACGGGAATTGGGTAGGAGAAGTCAGAGTATAGAGCGCCTCGCTGCCAGACTGCTTTGCGGTCAGAAGGCAAAAAATTACAATTTTATATCACTTTTCGTGATCGTCGGCCTGAAACCGCAAAATGGAAAACAGCGAATGTAAAATGTAAAAGTTTGTCCTGACAAGTAGGATTCCGTCATTCATTCGACGTTCCTTTCTGGAAACACATGAGACTGCTTTGCGGTCAGAAGGCAGAACGCTTTCCTTTCTACGAAAGAAATCTCATCTGACAGGCCCTCTTTGGACCATTC
>JBCCCJ010000955.1:0-3272 GCA_039033615.1 Bacteroidota bacterium | reverse complement strand
TTGTGACGCCAGTTGCATCGCTGGGTAGCTATGTCGGGTAGGGATAAGCGCTGAAAGCATCTAAGTGCGAAGCCCCCCATAAGATGAGTTTTCCATTGAGGATCGTAGAAGATGACTACGTAGATAGGCGGTAGGTGTACGCATGGTAACATGTTTAGCCGAGCCGTACTAATTATCCGATCGCTTTCTTCCCACTGTCGCTACTGTGTATTTCCTTTTCATGTAAATGGAATTAATCAGCAATGATTGATTCCACCAAAAGATAGGGAGCATCACGCTATAATTAGCATTACGCTCCTGGCAGTTGATCCGCAAGTGGACCAGATCAACCCGCCCAACGCCATATCCACGCCTCGATCAATTGATGAGGCTAGGATGAACACATGGTGTCCATAGCGCAGGGGTCCACCTCTTCCCATTCCGAACAGAGAAGTTAAGCCCTGCAACGCCGATGGTACTGCGGTCAAACGTGGAAGAGTAGGTAGACGCCAGACTTAGACAGCCTCCCCAAAAGGGAGGCTGTTGTTGTTTTTACCTAAATCGAAAACTAGGAATTAGGAAAGATCCCGCATACCTCCCAATCAACCAATCAACCAATCAACCAATCAACCAATCAACCAACCAATCCTCATCTCCTTTACTAGCCAAAGTCATATAGGACCTGGGATGCTGCTCATGGAAAGGCGGACAAATACCGTGGATATTTGGGTATAACATCTGAAAACACCCATTGGCAATGCTTTTGTCGCACGGTAAACCCTCCATCCAATGAAAAGAATTTCCCTCCTCTTTGTCGCCTTGGGCCTCTTCTGCCTGCCCCTTGGACTGTCTGCCCAACAGGCCTATCTGGCCAATGCCGGCCAGTCTAGTATGACCATCAATGGAACCTCCAGCCTCATGGATTGGACTTCTACCGCAACGGAAGTCATCGGCGAGGCCATGCTGGTGGTCAAGCAGCAAGAGCTCAAAGAAGTCCAACAACTTCGAATTCGAGTCCCGGTTACTTCCATCAAGAGTAGTCACGTCCAGATGGATGAGCACACATGGGCTGCCTTACAAGCCAATGCTCATCCGATGATTGTCTATGAAATGCTGAAGGTTAGGAGCATCAAAGCGACTCCTTCCGGTTCTGGCTACCTCATTGAAACCACCGGAACCATGACCATCGCAGGTCAGAGCCTGCCGCACGATATGTTGGTAGAAGCTCGCCTACAGTCAAACGGAACCCTGATATTCATGGGAACTTCCAACCTCAATATGGAAGACTACGCCATTGACCCACCAACGGCCATTTTTGGCACCATTACCACAGAGCCCGAAATCACCATTCAGTTTTCTGTTGGGTTTGCTCCTTTGATGCCAGGCAGTTTCATGAATTGATCCTACCGTCCTGGGATTGATCTTGATCAAGGCGCTCTCTATATGAGAAGCGCCTGTTGTTTTGAGAGCTGTACGTCAGATGTCCAAAATTCATTGGTGATGTTGGGATATGTGGCAGTCGCTACTGCGCCTGCTACCAACTCTTCTCTTTTCGATTTGCTACCAAGAGGACATCCCTCCGGGCTGCGATTGTCTATTGACAAGGACTTGTGGTGAGAGCCTGTGCTTAGCGAAAGCCGAAGTATGGCTAACCAACTCTCAAAAGAAGCGCAGACCGATTCGCAGCTTGGTAGAAACAGATGCCCTACAGAAAAAAGCAGGCGCATCGCGACTGCCATTTACTAGGATATGCTTTTTCTGGTGACATCTGACGTACATCCGTTTTGAGTTCCCTTTCCCACATTGGCAGACAGATCAGTATATTGGAGAAAATTTTCAATTTCCTGGCCTATGAACCGAATACTGTTGATCAGCCTGCTAGTGATGAGCTACTCTCTGAGTTTCGCTCAACCGAATACGGACGTCTATCTTTTGAAAGTCTCGCAAGGAAACGGAACCCTCAATTTTTCAGAGGCTCAGAATCTTACCCCAAGAAAAGGCTACGACAATCAACCATCTTTTGTCCCCGATGAAGCAGCCTTGTTGTACGTCTCGATTGGTCGAGATGGGCAGTCTGATGTGTATCGGTACGACATTGAAGCAGGAAGTGCCCAACGATTGACCGAAACCAAGAAGCATAGTGAGTACTCTCCTATCGTGATGCCCAAAGGAAAAACCTTTAGCGCAGTCGTCGTGGAGCCGGATTCCAGTCAGCGGCTTTGGCAATATCCGATCGAAGGAGGGAAGGGAGAGGTATTAATCGAAACCATAGACGGTATTGGTTATTATAGTTGGTACCACAAAAAGAAACTGTTGGCTTTCTTATTGGGAGATCCTTTTACCTTGCAGAACATTCACGCGAAAAAGGAACAAGCAAAGACAGTCGCTTCTCAGATTGGGCGTAGCATTTTGACTCATCCCACCAATGGGAGCCTCAGCTTTGTGGACAAAAGCGACTCAACTCAGTGGATGATTCGGAGCTGGAACCCCAAATCCAAAGAGATTAGCCCTATTGTGGCAACCTTGGAAGAGTCCGAAGATGTGTGTTGGACCCCGGAGGGACACTTGCTCACCGCAAAGGGGGCAGAATTGTATCGCTTTCGACCTGGGGTAGATCAAACCTGGGTCAAACAGGCTGACTTAGGAGTGGGCCCGTTCTATCGTTTGGTGATGAGCCCTGACGGTCAATATCTCGCCGTAGTTGTATTTGCTGGAGAAAAACCTTGATCTCTCCTCAGTCCCACTCATAATATTGCATACCAAGGGTGGGAATGCCATCTTCCCGGAAGAGGCTTGCATTTTCCCAATGTGAGCCTTGTCCCCAGCGGGTGCTACAGGAGGTAGAAATCCAGGCGGGTTCCCAATAAACCATGCCCTGCCCACCTCCGGCGACAATGCTGGCTGCTAGTTTTTCCAAATAGGCCAACTGCCCCGATTCCGTAGCTGGAAACCCTGAAATCAAGGCATCTGCCCCAAGTAGGTTATTGGCATCATCCTGGCTTTCTAGGGTAAAGGGATAGGCTGTTTCTACCACCATGACCTTTTTGTCATAGGTATTCCCCAAGTAATCAATGGCTTGAGAAAGGCTGTCAAGGGAATATTCAGACCATTTGGGATAATAGGAGAGACCGATCCAATCAAAGTTTTGAAGGCCGTATTGGGCGGCTTCCTCAATCCACCATCGGGCATTTTCTGGTTGGGCGATGTGTAGCATGCTTTCAATTTCTACCCCCAAGTCGTCGGAGACGTCTCGGACAGCAGCGAGTCCCCGTTGGAGGAGAGCAGCATTGCGG
>JBCCCJ010000954.1:0-3275 GCA_039033615.1 Bacteroidota bacterium | reverse complement strand
CCTGGAAATCACCTATAAAAATGACATTCCTTTTACCGCTGGTTTGCTCTACGTAACGGTGAGCGGCACGGATATAGGGGACTTGAACAGCAATCTGGTGTTTTTCTCTCCTGACAAATGGAACACGGTGTACATCCATGTCAATGATCAAGTCAGAGGGGTTCCCGGAACTGCGATTTTTAAGCCATATTTGCGGGCAACCAGCCTGGATAATTCCAGTGCGGAAATCCAAGAAGGGACCTTGCTGGTGGACAACATTCGCCTGATCCACTTCAAATAAAGCGCTTTGGCCATGCCTCCTTTTGACCTGTCATCAGTCGATACCGTAGCTCCCTCTCGGGAAGAACGGCTCGCTGCGGCTGCCTCGGGAGGATTTACCTTCAATCAAAAGTGGCTGCAAAATCTCCGCTATCTGTCGGTAGACATTGGTGTGACCTATTTGGTGTGGCTGGGCTTTGCTTTCTTTCGTCGGGAGACCCTGGAGGGATACGGCTACCTGGATGCCCAACAATTCATCAATGCAGGCGTCATTTGCATCTACTGGTTGATTCTGTACGCCATCGCCGGATTGTATGGCAAGCCCTTCCGCAAATCCAGGCTGCACGAAATCATTCAGGTCTTCAAATACTCCATCATTGGGGTGCTGATGATCTTTTTCCTGATTTTTCTGGATGACCCCATTCCCCCTCAACATCCTTCTCTTCAGCGGGTACTACTGACCATCTATTTAGGGCTGCAATTTGGGGGCGTGGCCCTTGGGCGATTCATCCTGACGACCATCACCCAAGTGCGAATTCGTCGCCGAAACCTCACCTTTCCTACCCTCATCGTGGGGTGTCGAGAGCAAGCCTGGAAAATCTATCAGGATTTGAGCCAACTTCGGCGTCCATTGGGGTATGATTTCAAAGGCTTTGTTTCTTTGCCAGAGCCCGAGGAAAACCTGTTCTATGGGAAAATGAAGCACTATGGAAGCATTGACCGCTTGGAGGAAGTCATTCGGACCCGCAAAATTGAGGAAGTCATCATCGCCTTGGAAAAAGACGAGGCGGACCAGGTAGGGCAAGTGCTAGATCAATGTGCCGCTACCCCGGCCCTGATCAAAGTGGTGCCGGGTACCTACGATTACATCGTTGGGAGTGTCAAGGTTTCCCACATCATGGGCGCTCCGTTGATAGAAGTATTTCCTCACTTGATGCGCCCCTGGGAACGAATTGGGAAACGGGTGTTTGACATCGGGGCTTCGTTCATTGCGCTCTTGTTGCTCACTCCGGTGTATGCAACGATCAGCATCCTGATCAAGCTGGATTCCGAAGGGCCCATTTTTTTCCTCCAAGAACGGATCGGTCATGGCGGTAAGCCTTTCAAGATCATCAAATTCCGCTCCATGCGCATAGATGCCGAGAAAATGGGGCCAGCCTTGTCCAGCGATCATGATCCAAGGATTACCCGGATCGGCCTATGGCTTCGCCGACTTCGCTTCGATGAGTTGCCTCAATTTTGGAACGTGCTGAAAGGAGAAATGAGCATCGTTGGACCACGACCGGAGCGGCAGTTCTACATCGATCAGATCGTCAAACAAGCCCCTCATTATCGGCACCTACACAAAGTGAAACCTGGGATTACTTCCTGGGGGCAGGTCAAATATGGCTACGCTTCCTCGGTGGAGGAGATGGTGGAACGACTCACCTTTGATATCCTGTACATCGAGAACATCTCCCTCGCACTCGATTTGAAAATCATTCTTTATACGGTGATCGTGATTGTGGAAGGCAGAGGAAAATAGCTTGGTAGGAAGCAAAGGAATTCGCTATGTTTGCCCGCCAAAATAGCCCTGATTGTTATGCCACGCCGGAAAGAATTCAAAAAGCAAGCCTACCACGAGCAGCCCAACAGTTTCTCTAAGGAAGATCAGTTTCCAGGGAAATGGCGTTCCCAGGTATTTGGGAATGAGCACCCTCTGGTCTTGGAGGTAGGCTGTGGAAAGGCGGATTTCAGCTTGGGGATGGCGGCTCGCTATCCGAACACCAATTTCGTGGGCGTGGATCTGAAAGCCGATCGGCTCTATCATGCTGCGATCAACGCTCAGGAAAGAAAGCTGGAAAATGTAGCCTGGTTGCGAGAGAATCTGCTCTTGTTGGAGGAGCACTTTGCAGCCGGGGAAGTAGCTGAAATCTGGATCACGTTTCCAGATCCTTTTCCCAAAAGCAGGCAGGCCAAACACCGGATGATGAATGCGACCTTTTTGGATGTGTATGCCGCTATCTTGAAAGCCGGAGGCAGGATTCACTACAAAACGGACAACCTGGAACTGTTTCAGTACAGTCTGGAAGAATTCGTTTGCTACCGAAACCTACGCTTTCACGAGCTGACTTTTGACCTGCATGGAGAAAATGATCTGCCAGACGATGTCAAGATCAAAACCGCCTACGAGCAGAAGTTCTTGGACATGGGCAAAACCATCAACTACGTGAGCATGACCTTGGTAGATTAGGCCTGAGCCGAAGGTTTCACTTCGTAAATTTCTGTTTCGGAGACTTCCAGGAGAATCATCTCACACCGATCCTTGGTAGTCTTGAGAAGCTCGGGATAATTTTGGAGCGTCAAGTCTGCCTGAATCTCGGTAATCCACTCCAGAATTCGCTCAGGTCGATCTTCAAACAGGAAGTGAAACTGTACCGTTTCGTCAGCCATGGCATCTATGATGGCGAGACTGATCATGTTCACCGGTGCGTGAAATTTTGATTCCAGAATGACCCCCGATTTGGTGTAGGTGCGACAGCCTTCAGGAGTAATGTGTTCTCCTGAGTCTAAGCGATACTCGGTGTCTTCACAATCATCCCACCCGTTATACTCTAACAGGAGGTTGAAAACATTCACATCTCGCAGCTGGGTGTTGGAAAGTTGGGACTTTTTCATTGGTTGATTTTCTACCTATACCCAAAACTACCATCCTGTCTTCCGCCTCCCAAACGCAAATCAAGCGCATTCAAACACAACTTTGGGTTCACAAAATGACGCCTCAAGTCTGCTTGTTACATGCAATCTCCTGCATTTGGTACGAGAAAGAAAGAACCTCAAAGAGAAAAGAGGGACATAGGGGTTGCCTATCCCAAAGAGGGTCTCCCTGCTTGAAATGAGGCGCCCGCATAACTGATTGAAGGTGATGGAATTATGCCCTTTCATTTTTGCTCGATACTGGGAAGGTGCATTTCTGTTCATGCTTCCTGTTCTTCAGCGAGGAGAAACCGGAGAAAAACCTGCCGGGTTCTCATTTT
>JBCCCJ010000953.1:0-3276 GCA_039033615.1 Bacteroidota bacterium | reverse complement strand
GAGGAAAGAAAACCGAGTTTGGCGGGCCAAATGAGGTTTTTTTGACAAAGAACTGGGAAGAAAGAACAAGTGAAATGGTCCAAGTTATTTTTTGAGCGTTCCTAAAGGTGTTCCAGGGGGATATAGGATCTGGAACAACAAATCGAAGAAGTATTGGGGAGAACTCTATGCCTACCTTCCTGAGGACCTAATACATGAGCTGAATGGTGAAAAGAGGCCCAAAAGAGTAGTAGAATTGACCAAGGAAGCACAGAAATTGAAAAGGTAATAAGGACATGGCATCGCACTCAAACCTTGGCTGACTAATTCCCTCACCCCAACACATCCTTCACCACATGCCCGTGTACATCCGTCAGACGAAAATTCCGCCCCTGAAATGGAAAGGTCAATTGCTCGTGGTCGATGCCCATCTGGTGGAGGATGGTCGCTTGTAGATCATGCACATGGACTCGGTCCTTGATGCCGAAATAGCCAAATTCATCCGTCTCTCCGTAGGTGATTCCAGGCTTGACGCCGCCGCCGGCCATCCACATGGTGAAAGCTTCGCTGTGGTGGTCTCGTCCGTTGAAAGGAGCTACCTTACCACCTCGATTTTCCCGCATGGGCGTGCGCCCAAATTCCCCACCCCAGACCACCAGGGTCTCGTCCAGCAGACCGCGCTGCTTCAAATCCTGAATCAAGGCAGTCATCGGCTGATCCACCTCCTGACAGCGGCGCAAAAAACCACCTTCCAATGCCTCGAATTCATTGCTGCCGTGGGAGTCCCAGCCCCGGTGAAACAACTGGATGAACCGCACATCTCGCTCCACCAAGCGACGAGCGAGTAGACAGTTGTTGGCGAAGGAGGCCTTCCCCGGCTCAGTACCGTACATCTCGTGGGTCGCGGCGGACTCCTGAGAAATGTCCATAGCTTCCGGCACCGTCATCTGCATGCGGAAAGCCATTTCGTACTGCGAAATCCGCGACAGAATCTCCGGGTCGCCCATTTCTTCATACTGAACCTGATTGATCTGGTTGATGGTCTCAATGGTCTGCTTGCGAAGGTCGCGGCTGACTCCTTTGGGATCAGAGACAAAGAGGACCGGATCGCCCTGCGAACGCAATTGCACGCCTTGGTAGACCGAAGGCAAAAACCCACTCCCCCACAGACTTTTCCCCCCACTGGGCGCGGATTGACCGGAAACCAGCACCACAAATCCAGGAAGATTCGCATTCTCCGAACCCAGGCCATACGTCAGCCAGGAACCCATGCTGGGCCGCCCCTGACGCGGAAAGCCCGTGTGCATGAAGAGCTGGGCCGGCGCGTGGTTGAATTCATCGGTGTACATGGCCTTGAGAAAAGCGACCTCATCCACCACCTTGGTGAAGTTGGGGAAGAGGGTCGAAACCCAGGCCCCGGATTCGCCGTGCTGCCCAAAGCGGACTTGCGGCCCCAGCATCTTGGGGACGCCTTGGATGAAAGCAAATCGCTTGCCTTCCAAAAAGGAGTCGGGGCAGTCCTGCCCGTCTAGCTGGTGAAGCTCCGGTTTGAAATCAAACAACTCCAACTGGGAAGGTGCTCCGGCCATGTGGAGGAAAATGATCCGCTTGGCTTTGGGGGCGAAGGGAGCGGCCTTGGCCAGCAGCGGATTGCTGAGGTCTATGGCCGAGGGCGCAGTCGTCCCACAGCCCATGAGCGAACCGAGGGCCGCAGCTCCCAATCCGAGGAGGCCATTCTTGACAAAATGGCGACGGGTCAGCATTTGCCCATGCGTCTGGGCCAGTTCTTGAGTCAGGCGGTCCATTTATTCTTGGTTGATGAATTCGTCGAGGTTGAGGAGTACGGTAGCGACTTGGGTTAAGGCTGCCCATTCGGCGGTAGGGGCTTCGCTCTGGCCTAAGAGGGCGGTTAATGCCTCTGAATCCGCCTGATAGCTGTTCAGACTTTGTTGGTACAAGGAGAGCAAGGCCGCTTGTTTTTTGCTAGGCAGGTCTTTTTGCAGGGCCAATTGATAGCCGTAGGCAATGTGCGATTCGGCGGTATTGCCTCCTTCTTGAAGCATGCGTTGAGCCAGGGCGATGGAGGCTTCCTGAAAGGTGGTATCGTTCAGGGTGGCGAGGGCTTGCAGTGGCGTATTGGTACGAATGCGGCGGGACACACAGAGTTCTCGGCTGGGCGTATCAAAGGCCATCATGGCGGGATAAGGGCTGGATTTTCGCCAATAGGTGTACAGCGCCCGGCGATAGCGGTTGTCATCTTCGGCGGATTTCCAGCGCAGCACTTGGCGGATCACCTGCCAAACCCCTTCTGGCTGAGGAGGCATCACGCTGGGTCCATAGACTTCTGGACTCAGCAAGCCACTGACAGCCAGGGCCTGGTCCCGAATTTGTTCGGCGCTGAGGCGGATGCGTGGTGCCCGCGCCAGCCAACGGTTTGCGGGATCTTTGGCGTGTTTGGTGGGGGAAACGGCCGAAGCCTGTCGATAGGTCGCTGATGAGACCATCTGCTTCAGCAAGTCCTTGACGCTCCACTGATGGCTATGCACAAATTCCAGCGCCAGCCAATCCAACAATTCCGGGTGGCTGGGCTTCTCTCCCTGCGTGCCAAAATCTTCTACCGTTTCCACCAGCCCCTGCCCAAAAACTTGCTCCCAAAAGCGATTGACGATCACTCGGGAAGTAAGGGGATTGTCTGGATGTACCAGCCACTGCGCAAAGCCGAGCCGATTGAGCGGGGCTTCGGTTGGAAATCCATTGAGAACGCCGGGAACGTCTGGTTGAACCACTGGCCCATGCACCAACCAGTTGCCGCGCTCAAAGAGATGAGTTACCCGCGCTTCGGCGGAATCCAGTTCCTGCATGATGGGCGTTTGCCCCGTTTCTAGCAAGAGGAGTTCTCTTCGTTTTGCCAATAGGTCTTGCTCCCGTGGCGATTCTTTGGCTGCATGGAGATGAAAACTCAGCAGATCCGCAATGGCCTGTTTTTCTTCCCCTTTCCCAATCAACACCAGCTTTCGCCTACCAGAAAAGGCCTGCAAGCTAGTCCCTGCCTCGGCCCAAGTCGTCATGGATTGACCAAACCAGACCCCCGTCGGCGGAAGTTGGAGCATGCCGATCACAGGGCCTCGCGCATGATCCAGCCGGATCTCAATCTGCGAAGTAGCACTGCCTCCCAGATATTGAACCGAAAGGCTGTCTAGATTTTCCCCTTTGACGTCAGAATAGGTGGCCAAAGACTCGGTAGAAAAACGACGGAGGTATTTTCCGCCTTCAGTAGATCGGCTTCCGACCTTGTCG
>JBCCCJ010000952.1:0-3282 GCA_039033615.1 Bacteroidota bacterium | reverse complement strand
GAACTGGGAAGAAAGAACAAGTGAAATGGTCCAAGTTATTTTTTGAGCGTTCCTAAAGCTTGACTTTTAAGGACAAGGCGGAATACTGCTGATTTCGAAATCCTTTGCTGGGATCGGCTCCGTTGACATAATCAATTCCGATCTGGACTCCCATCTCCTTGGTTTTTAGAATATTGAAGTTGACTCCTATCCGCAGGAAGTGGGGGCTCTCGAGAATGGAAGACGTACTGTTGAACAATTCGCTGCGATACTGATAATCAAGGGTTACCAATACTCTGTAGAAGGAAAATTCCTTTTTCTTTGAGTCGGATTTCACCTTTCTGACAGGAAATAGGGACAGATTGGATTCGACTTTTCCTACTGCTCGTACGATATCCCCCATTTGCATAGGATCTACTACGGTTAACCGATGCTCGCTTTCCAACCCGAGGTAAGGGATATACTCAAACGCAATGGCATCCTTTGTTTTACCGAGAAACGTTATTTGGTTATCCGGGTAAAAGAAATTCTTCAGTGCTTGTGTCTTTCCCGTGAAGCCAGGCGCAAAAAACGCACTGCTCTGAAAAGATTCGATAGATGCTTCGAGATCGTTTGCATATCTCGCTTGTCCAATTACGCTGGGAATAAAGCCTTCATCAGCTACAATCCACTCGGTCGAAAGCCCAAACCGAAGTTGGTGCTGTTCTTTGTCAATCAAGGAGTTGAAATTGTACTCGATGAAAGGGGATAAGCTAAAAAGACGATCCTCTTTTTTGTCCCGCCTCCTTTTCTCATTGATGAAATTCACGATGTCCACTCCCAGAGCAGCATTGATCAAGGCTGAACGGGGGGTAGTATCACCAGGGACTGTGTAGGTAATCAGTGCTGGTTTGGCCTTGCTTTCCTTGGTTTCAAAAGACTGTGCCAGGTCAAATTTCTGAAGAAACGCAGAACCATCCTGGCCGAAGCTAGCCTGATTCGCGAGGAAAATAGCAAAGAGGAGGGAAAGGAAGTTTTTCATATCACCCAAGCTTCGATTGAATCAACTTCCTACAATCTCTCACAAATACGAGCTTGAGGCATTCTTCTCTGGTGGCGAACTTATCCCCTCCCAGCTCCCGAATCAAGGCGTTGAATTTTTTCTTGAAAATCCATTTTTCAGTCTTATTGATTCCCAAATCGGCCTTGAGGTGAAGATGATCCTCGATATCTGAAATTGAGTACCCGCTGTACATGGCAATGATGGCATATACCTGATATTTGATGTATGCCTCGTCATCTGCAAACGATTCAACGACCGTCAATTGCGAAAGCAAAGTAGGCGTAGCCACCAATCCCTCCATCTGAGAATTGAATTGACTCAACTCTTCTCTCAACTGGCTCAAAGTTTCGCGGTCCGAATAAATGTTCATGATACTTCTGCTTTCCTGCAAAATTGAAGAGCGAGCAAAAGAGCAAGAAAGTTTTTTTTTTTATGTTTAATTATAACTATTTTTGACTTAATTTTTTTTAAGTATTTGATTAACAAGGTGTTAAGTTGAATAAAAATTCTAATAAAAGACTTCTCCTCAAAGACACCAAACTGTATCGAGTGTGTGCGGAATTGGATTCGAATCAACGAAAGCGATTTCAGAAATTCTTGGCGTCCCCCTACCATAACCCTTCTGAGAAATTGCTCGGATACTGGGCTATTTTCCAAAAAAACTGCCCGTCTAAGGCCAAGTATACCCTGCTGGAGTTTCACTCTCAGGCCTTTTCGGGGAAAACCCCAACTGGGAACATCTCGCCCAAACAAGCACATGCCATGGTCAACCGCATCCGAAAATGGAACGCGGATCTTTGGAAGCTCTTATTGGCATTCCTTAGCATCGAAAGATTTCAGGCTCAACCGTTGGAGGTAGCTTTGCATCAATTCGAAGGCTTGTCTCAATTAACCGTGGCAGGGGGCGCTCGCGAGTTTCAGGCCGAGCATGTCGAGGATCACATACAGGCTTCGAAAATGTCTCCGACCACTCTATTGACCAGACATCAATTGTGGGCCAGTGTATTTGCCCGGCAGCACCAAACCAAACAACAGCCAGACCTGGAGAGCTATGAACAGGCTGTACAGTCTTTAGATGAATATTATTTTACCCAGAGATTGATCTATGAACTGGAAGCTTTGACCTTATATCCCAAGCTACAATCAACATCTTCGATGCCGATGCTGTATGGGCATCCACAACCATCAGAAGGGGAGGAGCAACCTCCCTTATTGGCTTTTTTTCAGAATCGGATCACGCAGTGGAATCCGCTCGCTCAAATTTGCGACGCGTTGTTACAAGCAAGTCAAGAGGAGGGAGGAGGACTCCATTTTAAGGAGTTGATTCCATTATTAGATCAACATGCCACCCGATTGGATCCCGCTTCTGTCCATAACCTGGCAACGGCATGTCTCAATTTGCTCATTCGCCTGCAAAACCATTTTCCCGAACGGTATAGAGAGCCGTTGTTGAAGCACTATCTGCAATTCATAAACCATGGCTGGATTTGTGTAGAGGATCAATTGGAAGAGCGGCACTTCAACAATGTGATCACCCTTTCCCTTCAGC
Organism: Bacteroidota bacterium; assembly: GCA_039033615.1. Classification (GTDB taxonomy): domain Bacteria; phylum Bacteroidota; class Bacteroidia; order J057; family J057; genus JBCCCJ01. The sequence continues at coordinate 712 of JBCCCJ010000952.1, read as the reverse complement.
AGAAGCTGGTCAACATAGCCGAAGAACTTTATGAATCCTGGTCCTCTCGTCTGCTCACCACAGATTCCACGGCTTGTTTACTCTTCAATCAGGGGGCGATTTGGTTGGAGAAGGGAGCGCTCGACCTGGCAGAAAAGACCTTCCATCAACTGTTTCAAACATTGGATAAGGAAGATGACTTTTTGTTTGAAGTAAAAGTCAGGCAGATGTTGATGCGGGTGTATTTCTTGCAGGGATGGGAAAATTTTCCTGAATTCAGAAGCAATTGTCAGCGACACATTCGCAACCGAAAGCAGCTCTCCCAAGCCAGAAAAAATCGGGAACTGAAGTACATCTCTATTCTCTATCAGCTCTGGAAATGGCGGCAATCAATAGATGTGCCTTCCAGAGAGCATCTGGATCACCTGAGAAAGCAAATCAGAGAGCAGCCAAGACCTGCAATGTGGTCCTGGCTGCTGGAGCAAGTCAATGAGTTGGATGCTGGCCTTTCTTAGTGAGAATAGATCAAGGGCTCTTGTACTACTCGTCCAGATACCAATCGAATGCGAATCCAGTATCTTCCGGGTAGAATCCCAAGCTTTTTCAAAGAAATTGGCCCTTGATTCAGGCTTGCAAGCTGTCTTCCTTGTACGTCCCAAACCTGGATCTCTGCTATCTCTTCATCAGGCAAAGAAGTCCAAACTAGGTGATTGCTAGCAGCCTGTCGGATTAT
>JBCCCJ010000951.1:0-3282 GCA_039033615.1 Bacteroidota bacterium | reverse complement strand
TCGAGCACGAGCGTCATTTGCCCTACTTCGCGCGGCTGCGGCGGGAAGCACCGGTGCACTATTGCGCCGACAGCCTCTTCGGCCCCTACTGGTCCGTGACTACCTTCAAAATCAGCCGGAGACGGTCTGGGTAGGTAGCGGGGAAAACGTCAGTGGCAGACACGTCGGTTGGGGAGATGGGGTCTATCGCAGTCGAGACGGCGGAAAAACCTGGCAAAACATGGGGATAAAAGGTTCTGAGCATATCGGCAAGATCCTGATCGACCCAAGGAATAGCGAGGTGATCTTCGTTGCGGCGGAAGGACCCCTCTGGAACGGCGGCGGTGATCGAGGGGTGTACCAATCCACCGATGGAGGAGAAAGCTGGAAACAAGTCCTGGCGATAGATGAAAACACGGGCGTTACCGACCTGGAATTTGATCCGTCTAATCCGGACGTGATCTATGCTGCAGCGTATCAGCGACGTCGAAAAACCTGGTCGCTCTTGTCTGGAGGGCCGGAATCGGGTATCTATAAATCCAATGACAATGGTGGCAACTGGCGCAAACTCACCACCGGCTTACCCAAAGGAGACATCGGCAAAATCGGCCTGGCAGTTACTCCGGCGGATCCCAATCGGGTCTATGCCACCATCGAGGCCAGCGATGCGGAGAAAGGCCTGTATCGTTCCATGAACAAGGGCGAAAGCTGGCAAAAAGGCAGCAGCTATATTTCCGGCGGGACCGGACCACATTATTATCAGGAAATTGAAGCTTCCCCCGTGAATCCAGATCTGGTGTACCAAATGGATGTGTTCCTCCACGTCTCCCGGGATGCAGGCAGGACCTTCGATTATTTGGAAACGGGCCGAGCCAAACACAGCGATAACCACGCCCTTTGGATTGATCCCAATGATGGACAACACCTCATCGCAGGAACCGACGGCGGCTTGTATGAGAGCTTTGACGAAGGCATTCATTGGCGACATTTTCCGAATCTGCCCATCGCTCAGTTTTACAAACTGGACCTAGACAATTCAGAGCCCTTCTACAACATCCTTGGCGGTGCGCAGGATTTGGGGACGTTGCTGGGGCCTGCCCGCACCTTGCATACCGAAGGCGTACGGAATCAGGACTGGTACGTCCCGCTGGGAGCAGATGGCTATCATTCGCTTTTTGATCCCGAAGACCCCAACATCGCCTATATGGAATACCAGGAAGGCGTCCTGTTTCGGGTAGATCGCCGCACCAACGAGACCATGGGCATTCAACCGCAGCCTGCCCCGAACGATCCTCCCGAACGCTGGAATTGGGACAGTCCTTTGTTGATCAGCCCCCACGATCATCAGACCCTATATGCAGGTTCGCAGCGGGTCTGGAAAAGCGAAAATCGAGGCGATTCCTGGACCCCCATCAGCGAAGACCTCACCACCAACACCAACCGCTACGAATTGGAAACCCTGGATCGGGTGTGGAGCATAGATGCGCTCTACGACAATGGCGCCATGTCGAAATATGCGACCCTGACGGGGATCACGGAATCCCCTTTGGAAGCGGGCGTGTTGTACACCGGGTCAGATGATGGCTTGGTGCACGTCAGTGAGGATGGCGGGGCCAATTGGCGGAAAGCGGCTGATTTGCCCACGGTTCCAGCACGCTCCTTCATCAATGATCTGGAGGCCTCCCTGCACGATGCAAACACTGCTTTTGTGGTGGCAGATGCGCATAAATTGGGGGATTATCGCCCCTTGATTTTCCAAACCTCCAATCGAGGAAAAAGCTGGACTTCCATTGCCGGAGATTTACCTGATGGTACCATTGTGTGGGCCATCAAGCAGGACCATGAGCAAGCTGATTTGCTGTTCATCGGCACCGAATATGGCCTGTACGTCTCTCCCAATGGTGGCACCACCTGGATGCCGCTCAAAGCAGGCGTGCCCACCATTTCTTTCCGGGATCTGGCTTTGCACCGCAGAGACAACGATTTGGTTGGAGCCAGCTTTGGGCGAGGCTTCTATGTGCTGGACGACTATAGCTCTTTGCGGAGTCTGTCGGCGGCGGTAGAAGCAGAGAGCAGCACCCTCTTCCCGGTCCGCGATGCCTGGTGGTACGTCCCCAATGCCCCCATGCAGGCAGCAGGTATGCCTTCGCAAGGTTCTGATAGCTATCGGGGGGAGAATCCGCCCTTCGGAGCGATCTTCACCTACTACCTACCGGAAGTACCTACTACGGCCAAATCCGAGCGCCAGAAAACGGAGAAAGACCTACGAAAAGCTGGCAAAGATGTGCCATTTGCGGGTTGGGAAAGGCTGCGGGAAGAATCTATCGAGGGGAAACCCCAAGCTTTATTGCTGGTGAGCGATGCGGCGGGCAATCCCGTGCGTTGGATTCAGGGCAAGGCCAGCAAAGGCTTGCACCGTGCGAGTTGGGATTTGAAGCTACCAGCGCCCGATCCCATTCGCTTGTCCAAGCCTGCTTTTCAGCCGCCTTGGGCCGGAGATCCCGAAGGTCCATTGGCGGCACCCGGCACCTATTCCGTGCAATTGTATGTGGAGCACAATGGCGAAATGAGCGCTCAGGGAGAAGTCCAATCCTTTGAGGTGAAGCCCATCCCTTCGATTGGAACGGGCACTGACTTCGAGCAAATCGCCGAATTTCAACAACAAACCCGCGAACTTTCCCGACAGCTTGCTAGTGCGGGCCGAAAGCTATCGGAGGCAGGCGAGCGCTTGCGCTTTCTTCAGGCCGCGCTCCAGCAGACCCCCAAGGCCAATGCCGAGCACTTTGCGAGCTTTCATAAATTGAAGACGGACCTTGCTCGCCTTCAAACGACCTTGTATGGCGACCCCATTCGAAGGGCCAAAGAAGAACCCGCCCTGCCTGGTATCAGCGGCAGACTCGGACAAGCCACCTATGCATGGCAGACCACCCAGCGCCCTACGGAGACTCAGTTGGCACAATTTGAGTTGGCTTCCAACGCATTTGAGACCTTTTTGAGAGATCATTCCACCTATCTGGAAGCCTTAGCCGCTTTTGAGCAAACGCTAGAAGAAGCAGGAGCGCCTTATACGCGGGGGCGGCGGGAATAGAGCTTTTACCTGTTCCCACTGGCGCGTGCCAGATAACACCAAATGAGAGCCTCCCAGTAGGTGGCAGTAGCGATGCACCTGCCTGCTTTCTGGGGGCGCCTGGTCCTACTGATATGCGAATCGCCATGCGCTTCGATTTTTGAGAGAGTTGGTTTGGTAAACTCCCTACATCCTTTCTTGTAAATGAACAATCGCAGCCCGGAGGGATGCGCATT
>JBCCCJ010000950.1:0-3289 GCA_039033615.1 Bacteroidota bacterium | reverse complement strand
TGAAACTGTCGTAGTCGCCTTAGAGAAAGACCAATGGTCTATTACAGATGACCCATATCACCTTGAAATTGGCCCCACAAGTTTCCAAGTGGATTTAGGTGCAGAGAAACTCATTGCAGCGAATAAAGGAACCGAAAAAGTCGCCATTGAAATCAAAAGCTTTGTTTCTCCTTCTCCGACTTCAGAATTTCATACGGCACTGGGACAATACCTGAATTATGCCTTGGCACTAAAACAAAAGGAATCAGATCGAACCCTATACTTAGCCATCCCAAATTCTGCATACCAAGAATTTTTTCAACTTCCTTTTATTCAGCTTTCTCTCCAAAATCATCAAATCAATTTGCTTGTTTTTGACCCTAATTCGCAATCGCTTATCCAATGGATACCGTCAAATCCTACCAAAAAATCCTGATTCGATTGTTGGAAAAACATGCCGCTTATAAACCGGCCAACATTCCCGACGCAGAACGACAGGTGATAGCTGATACCGAACGAAACCATTACCAACTGGTAACCATCGGTTGGGAAGGAGATCGTTTTGTCCACAACTGTTCCTTCCACTTTGACATCAAGGAAGGGAAAGTCTGGATTCAGCAAAACCGCACGGATATCAACATCGCAGATGAACTGGTGAGTATGGGGATACCGAAAACAGATATTGTGTTAGGCTTTCAACCTCCTTACACCCGGCCATTCAGCGGATATGCTGTAGCATAGATGCGCATTCTCTTCCTCAGTCTCGCCTTACTTGGGGGCATATTCCTCCCCTTTGGCCATCAGTTGACGTTTCTGGTGCGCTACTCGGTCATGGTGATGCTCTTCTTTGCTTTTCTGGACATTCGGATTGAGCGCTCGGCCATTCTCCCTACCCACGGCTGGATCGCTCTCGCCAATCTCGGCATGGCGGCTTTGTTCTATTTCGTGTTGTTGCCCTTGGGTTCGGATCTCGCGATCACGGGTTTCATCACCGCCATCATGCCCACTGCGGCAGCTGCACCAGTCTTAACCAGTTATCTACACGGTCGAGTGCCATTCGTGACCTTCTCGGTGATCCTAACCACTTGTTTGGTAGGTTTGGTGATTCCCCTGGTCTTGCCTTGGATCGCCGGAGCGGGTAGCAATATGTCCATTGGCAGCATTCTTCTGCCCGTCCTGATCACCATCCTCCTCCCTCTCCTTACTGCCCAGGCCATTCGATTGTGGTGGGGGCAACTCCAACAAGCCCTCCTGAAGGTACAAATCATTTCCTACTACCTCTTTCTACTGAATGTTTACATCGCCATGTCCAAGGCGAGCTACTTCATTCAGCAAGAAATGACGGGATCCATCGCCGAGTTGTCAGGTATTTTGATGGTCTCCGCCTTGATTTGCGGGTTCAATTTCGGCTTGGGACATCTCCTAGGCGGACCGTCCAATCGCACCGGAGGCAGCATGGCCCTCGGTCGAAAGAATACCATGTTCGCCGTTTGGGTGAGTCTCACCTACCTCAGTCCACTGACCGCTTTGGGGCCTATGGGCTACATCATTTGGCAAAACATTTGGAACTCCTATCAATTGATGCGGCAGAAAAAGGAGTAAGCGTTTCTGATACCGTGGGCTTCCGAGGCCGTTGGTTGGTTGGTAATGGCTCCTGAAAGTTGTACCGTGGACTTCCAGGCCGCGGATTGATTGATTGCCTGAAGGCTCCAAATCATGGATCGGCCTGGGAGACCGATCTCCCTAAAGCTGTACCGTGGACTTCCAGGCCTCGGATTGGCTGATTGTCTCAAGACTCTAAGCAAAGGATCGGCCTGTAAGACTGAGCCACTGAAAGCTGCTACAGACCACTCCCCTACCCCCTACTCGCCCAGATTCCGGCCCCGACAATCAAGCTGCCCCCGATCAGGAGATTCCAGCCGGGTGATTCTCCCAACCACCACCAAGCCAGCAGGATCCCATATACTGGCTCCAGACCTGCAATCAGACTGGCCGTGCTGGCAAATACTTGTTTCATTCCTTTGATGAAAAGGGTGTGGGAGAGTCCGGTAAATACCACTCCCAGCAGCAGCAGCAAGCCCCATTCTTCTGCGGTGGGAAGACGAGATTCCCAGGTCAGAAAGGGAAGGAGGCACAAACCAGCTACCCCATTTTGCCAGGCAGCCAGTTTTTGAGCGGAATAGGCTTGTACTTGCTTTCGATTGAACAGTGCCAAGCCCGCAAAGGATGCTCCAGATAGCAGCCCCCAGATGGCTCCTTGGGCGTAAGCTGAATCCCATTCCAATTCAGGAATCACCCAGTACACCCCGGTCAACACCAAAGCAGACAAGATCAGCGGTTTCCAGGTCCATGAGGCCCGCAATACGATAGGTTCCAACAGGCTGGTGAATAGGGGGAAAGAAGAAACCGTCAAGAGGCCTATGCCAACAGTTGAAAGCTGAATGCTCCGAAAGAAAGCCACCCAATGAAAAGCAAGCACCACACCGGAGAGCAGAAATTTCCAGAGTTCGCCTTGCCGTTCCAAGCGAAGGGATTGCCCCTGCACCATCATCAGTCCAATCAAGAACAGGCTCCCAAAACTGGCTCGTCCCCAAACAATGGTGGTGGCCTGCAAATCCAGCCATTTACCAAACAAGCCAGCTACCCCAAAGAGTAGCACCGCTACATGAATTTCCAACAGTGCGATTTGACGTTCCTTCATGATTGCCAGGGGTTTCGCTGGACCAGCCACCACATGATCAGAAATAGCCCCAATGGTAACACCAAGCCCAGCCGCAAGCCGAATGCATCCCCCAAGAATCCGATCACGGGCGGCCCGACAAAAAATCCCGAATAGCCAATGGTCGTAGCCATGGCAATTCCCACGCTGGGCTCTACCCCCGGCGCATTCCCCGCCGTGGAATAAATGATGGGCACTACATTTGCGAGTCCCAAGCCCACCGCAAAGAAACCGATCAAACTGGACCAGGTCGCAGCCAGCCCAACGATTCCCAGCAGGCCAATGACTGATAAGATGCTGCTGACTTTCAGCACCCTGCCTTTTCCCCACGCCTGGATCAAAGCATCTCCAAACAACCTGCCCAAGGTCATGGCCACCGAAAACGCCCCTACCGCAATGGCCCCAAAGGTCTTTGGCTGTCCGACAACTTCGTGCATGAAAATGGCGGACCAGTCAGCCATGGCCCCTTCTCCAGTCATCCCACAAAACGCGATGATCCCCAACGGCAGTAAGGCTCGGGTTGGTAGGACAAACAGCGGTTCTTTTCCTTCCTCCTTCGGCAGCTTTTGAGGCGGCCGGATCAATTTCTTG
>JBCCCJ010000949.1:0-3289 GCA_039033615.1 Bacteroidota bacterium | reverse complement strand
GTCCTGAAATCAGGCCAAATGATTGATGCTCGCTTGATCCTCGGTTACTACAAACACCTTCTTCGACTTCCTCAGCAATTCTTCGATACGATGCGGACGGGAGAAATCATCGCGCCTGTGCTGAGCGACAGCAGAAGCATGCCGAACCAACTCTCCAAAAAACGAAGCGCAGAGCGATTCGCAGCTTGGTAGAAACAGATGCCTCACAGGAAAAAGCAGGCGCATCGCGACTGACATCTACTGGGATATGCTTTTTCTGGTGACATCTGACGTAGAGCCTGGGAGGTTGAGGTAATGAAATGAAAAACCGAAGAATGGAACATGAAGTTCCTACGCGCTATCCTGTTGCCTGCGGCAAGCGTGAGGTGCCTGGAGGGCCTGAGCTATGCGAAGGGTCCGTAGCGAAGCGAAGGACGGAACGAAGTGAACTCCGAAAGGGACCGACAGTTGGAGATCTATGCAGATCACCAACTGGCACGCCCACCTTCTCTTCTTTCCTATGTTGAATCGGAGGTAGGTTAGGTCGTCTCTCAGGAGTTTCCTATTTTTCCTTTCGGTCAACCTCTTCCCTCTCTATGCAAGCTCCTCTTTGGACTCCTTCGCCTGAATTTCAAGCCCGTACCCGAATCCGGCATTACCTGGATTGGCTCCAGAATCGGCACGCCTTGTCCTTCCCGGATTATGAAGCGCTTTGGCATTGGTCCACTTCAGAGCGGGCGGCCTTTTGGAAGAGCATCTGGGAATATTTTGAGGTGCAGGCCCATCACCCGTATGAAGCGGTGGTTTCCTCAGACCCTATGCCGGATACGGAATGGTTTCCGGGGGCGACGCTCAACTATGCGGAGCATGTCTTTCGGATGGAGACGGATGAGCGCCCGGCGATCTTGTATCAATCGGAGGCCTATCCGTTGGAGGAAATGAGTTGGCGGGAATTGCGGGCACAAGTTGCGGCTATGGCTGCTTTTCTGACTGCTGTGGGGGTAGAGGCTGGTGATCGGGTGGTGGCCTATCTGCCGAATATTCCTGCCGCTACGGTGGGGTTTCTCGCTGCTTGTAGTTTGGGTGCGGTGTGGTCCAGTTGTTCTCCGGATTTTGGGAGTCAGTCGGTGGTAGAACGGTTTCAGCAAATCGAGCCGAAAGTTCTCTTGGCGGTGGATGGGTACCATTATGGGGGGAAAGGGCATGACAAAAGAGGGGTGGTGCAAGAGATCGCCGCTCACTTGCGCAGTTTGCAAGCCAGTGTATTGATTCCCTTTTTGGAACTGGACGCTCGTCCTTTTCTATCCGGGATGAAAAGCTGGGCGGAGGTGATGGCAACCCCACATGGAGAACTGAGTTTTTTGCCAGTTCCTTTTTCTCATCCAATTTGGGTGCTGTATTCCTCTGGTACCACCGGTATTCCGAAAGCGATCACGCATTCTCAAGGCGGTTGCCTGTTGGAGCACTTGAAATATTTGGCCTTCCACAATGACGTGCATCCGGGAGACCGCTTTTTTTGGTTCTCTACGACCGGCTGGATGATGTGGAATTTTGTACAGGCGGCTTTGCTGGTGGGTGCCACCATTGTGCTGTACGACGGCAGTCCTGGCTATCCCAATCTGGAGCGCATGTGGCACCTCGCAGCGGAGGCAGAGTTGGATCATTTTGGGACCAGTGCGCCTTTTTTGGTGGCTTGTATGAAAGCTGGCCTGAACCCCAGAGAGTTGGGTTCTCTGTCTCGGCTTCGCTCCCTCAGTTCTACGGGAGCGCCCTTGCCACCGGAGGCCTTTCGGTGGGTCTATGATTCGATCAAAGAAGACCTGTGGTTGTGTTCCATGAGCGGGGGGACGGACGTGTGCACCGCTTTTGTGGGGGGAATGCCTCTTGCTCCGGTGTATGAAGGACAAATTCAACGAAGGGCGCTAGGGGTGCCGTTGTTTGCCTGGAATGAACGGGGCGAGCCCATTGAAGGGGAAGTGGGCGAAATGGTCATTACGAAAGCCATGCCTTCCATGCCGATTTATTTTTGGAATGATCCAGACAAAGCCAGATACCAAAGCAGCTACTTTGAACACTATGCTGGGGTTTGGCGGCATGGGGACTGGCTGAAGATCACGCCTGAGGGAGGATTGATCATTTATGGCCGATCAGATGCGACCCTGAATCGCCAAGGGGTGCGCATCGGTACGGCGGAGATTTACCGGGCGGTCCACCACCTTTCAGCCATCAAGGATAGCCTGATTGTCAACCTAGAGTTGCCCGATGGTCAGCATTACATGCCGTTGTTTGTGCAATTGCAACCTGGGCAAGCATTGGATGAAACCCTCATCAAAGCGGTTCGCACCCACATCCGCCAGACCTATTCGCCTCGACATGTGCCGGATGAATTGATTGCGGTTGACCAAATCCCTTATACCATCAGCGGCAAAAAACTGGAGGCTCCTGTCAAGAAGATTCTCATGGGCATTCCGATTGAAAAAGCGGCCAACCCAGGTGCGATGCGAAATCCAGAAGCCTTAGATTTCTTTGTGCACTTTCGAGAAGAGAAAGGGCTATTTCCATAAAAAAAGCCTCCCGAATCCATTCTGGGAGGCTGATATGACTTGCAACTTACCATTGGGCTTAGAAAAAGTATCCCAGGTCCAGCGCTACATAGCTGACCCGAATGCTTTCTTGGTTGCCGAAATTGCTGCGATTGTTCATATTGGTCAGGCCTCGGTGAAAGGAGAGGCCAGTGTGGACGGTTCCCCAATCCTGCTCAATGTCTACTCCAGCTCCGAAGATGAAGGAAAGGTTGACCGGGGTGACCAGATTGGCTCCACTTTTGGTACCGGACTCTTGGCGTTCTTTGGTGACTGGATCCAAACCGGTGTACTGATTGCGGTATCCAGCTGAAACGTCAAGAGAAACCCCAAACAATCCCGTGATGAAGAGTCCATTGCCAATTTCGGGAGAACGCCCTCGTAAGGCCACAGGAATTTCAACGGTGGTGATGCGAACATCTTGGGTCGTCGGCACAGAGTCCACTTGAGCGGAGCGATTGAAGCCCTTGGTGACAATATGGACGCCAGACTGGAATCCCAGGTTGTCCGTCAGACCGTAATTCAGCATGAGGCCATAAGACAGCCCAACCCGGCTTCCCATGTCATCAGAAACCGTATTGTTGCTACTATCTGTGATGGTAGCGAAGGAGACGATCGGACTGAAGCGAAGGCCAATTTTCACCCCTTGTTGGGCGAAGACAGAGCCAGCCAGCGAGCCAATGAGTACAAAGAGGAGGAAAGTTTTGTTCATAATCTGGTCGTTTTTG
>JBCCCJ010000948.1:0-3289 GCA_039033615.1 Bacteroidota bacterium | reverse complement strand
GGTACCAAAGATGCTGTTCCAAACTGGGATAGATGTCACCATGGTGATCACCAGCCCAGAGAAGATGAATACCATGATGCCGATGAACAGCATGAATTCTGCGGACCAGACTTTGCTTTCATCTGCGCGCTGGGGAATCTTTTTCCAACGCACCAGCATGGCCACGATGACAGAAGCTGAGTAGATGCCCAGGAGCACCAGCAATTGTCCGCTGAGGCCCAAATCTGTGAACGTATGGACCGAGGTATCTCCCAAAATCCCACTTCGGGTGAGGAAGGTACTGTATAGCACCAGCAAGAAAGTCCCCACAATCATGAGCATGCTGAGCTTGAGATAGGACTTGGTCTTGCGATAAATCAATAGGGTATGCAGCGCTGCGACCCCACAGAGCCAGGGGACCAGCGAAGAGTTTTCTACCGGATCCCAGTTCCAATAGCCGCCGAAGTTGAGGGTTTCGTAAGCCCAATATCCTCCCATGATGATGCCTACACCCAATACCATCACTGAAAAGGCCAGCCAAGGCATGGCGGGCTTCATCCAGCCGGTATAATCTCCTTTGAGAAGTCCTGCGATCACAAAACAGAAAGGGATGGCGGTAGCTGCGAACCCGAGGAAAAGGGTAGGCGGGTGAATGACCATCCAGTAGTTTTGCAACAGGGGATTCAAGCCACTGCCATTGAGAGGGATGAAATCAGGATCCTGCGCATATACGGGATTGGCGGAGAAGACGTCTTTCAGTAAGATGAAGGGAGTACTTCCCAACTTCCATTGGCCAACTTCCAACGCACCACTGATCAGGGCCAAGCCCACCAAGGTAAGACCAGCTACGAGATCGGTCATCTGGAAGCGGTTGTCGCGATGGTTCTGGCTCAAAAAGGCCAAGAACAAGCCCAGGTAGAACAAGGCAAACAACATGAAGCCCCAAAAGCCGAGTCCATCTACGCCCCCGCCCGCTTGGAAGAACCAGCCATATCCCAACTGATTACGGAGGAGAAGCACCACAAACGCAATCGAAATGATCCCAGAGGTCAGGTGGAAGTTGCCTCCCATGGCGAGTTGATCGCGCTTGCGAACAAATTCATAGCCAAAGTATAGCCCAGGAATGATCGCCATCAACAGCATCAGTCCGGTTACCCAGTTTTCACTCAAATAGACCCCCAGAAGCATCGAACTGAGGATCAATTCTATGGAAGAGAGCACCGAAAGCACGCCATTTCGCCATTTCCGCGCTTTCCACAAGATGATCAGCCCGAGGAAACTGTGCCAAAACTGCCACAGCAAAAAACTACCTTCCTGACCTTCCCAGAAACAGGAAATCATGAAGTGGACCGGCAATTCATTGGAAGAATGGGACCAAACGTAGTGGTAGGCGTAGTCGTGGGTATAAATCAGGTAGAAAATGGTGACAACAATCCCCAAGACGCTTCCGGCATGGAGGAGGAAGCCCGCTTTCCCCATTCGTTCCCAACTGCTTTTTTCGGCGGGATGCGGCACCCGGTCAGCTAGGTAGTAGCTGATCATCGCAATGAGCGCGCTCGCAAAGGAGAGGGAGGTGAACAACTCTCCCAGTTTTCCAAAAGTCAATTCCATCTGTAACAGCGCTTATTGTTGAGCAGTGATGTCAGTAGGTTCGTACTTGGAAGGACATTTCATCACGATGTTGTCCGCCACAAAGCCTTCTTCTTCGTAGCCACCCACGACCACGATTTTTTCCGCTTGCTCAAAATTACTGGGCTTGCCTTTGTAATAGTGGACCAACTCTACTTCCTGCAACGTATCCTGCAGGTAGAAAGAAAACTGGTAGGGCGTTTCTTCGACCATGTCGCGCTGCACCCATTTTCCGACAATGTGAACTTTCTTCTCTGCGACTTTGGCGGTAGCAAAATCGGTATAGATACTCGCACTGGTGCTAAGGTCGATACTGACCACCGCAATGAAGATGGCTAGAGCAACGATGATAACGATGTGAAACGGTTTCATGCTAGAGTTCTTTGTCTTCTAACTCAGAAAATTGCTGTTCCAACGCACTGAGTTTTCGATTCGTCAACACTAAATAGAGAGCTACCAGGAGAAAAATTGCCAGCAACACAGCCAAGACCGTATTCACTTTTTCGCTGGCGAACAGCCATTCCTGTTGTTGGGTCTGGAGCAACCAGAAATGCCGGGCAAAGATCGAATTCATAGCTTATTGAGTTTCTTTCTGGTACTGCTTTTCAGCAAGCCAGTCTTCCAGTTTCAATTTCAGTTGTTCGGCTCGGTATCTGAGGTTGAATAGCCATAGGCCCAGGAACGTGAATCCCAGGATCGCCGGATAAAAAATCAGACGAGCATCATTGGTCATGCCTTCTCCGCGGACCACAAAGGAACCTTTTCCACCCGAAGTAGGATGAAGCCCTTCCAATAGCTTGGGAACGATGAAGAATAGAGGAATCAGAGTTGCTGCTGCGAAAATGTTGTACACGGCAGCTACTTTTCCCCGTTGCTCAGGTTCGGAAAAGGAAGAGCGAAGCAAAAAATACGCACCATAAATGAGGAGAGCAACGAGCGCCGATACCTGAATGGGATCCCAGTTCCACCAAGCGGCGAACTGATTGGTGGCAATGTTTTCGTTCCAGGTAACCCTGCTCCACAGAATGCCGGTCGCTAGTCCCAAGATGTTGAACATCACGCCCACTTTGGCAGCTTCGACCGCTCGGATATCCAAAAGCAGCGGATTCATGGTGCGTTCCCGATCGGGATCCAATTCTCGCAACAGGCGGATGCTGTGAAAAACAGAGATGAACATCATTGCCAACATCGCAAACCACATCGGCACATGATAAAATAAATTCCGCGAAGTCTGCCCCCAGATGTCGTTTTTAGGCATCTGAACCAACATCCCCGCGATCAACACATAGAGAATCAACGCGATCGCGAGTCCTTTGTATGTGTAAGTCCAAATCTGTTTGGCGTTCATATAGGCAAAAAACTATGTAGGGGGAATTTTGTTAGGCCTGGTGTTCATTTTTCTGCCTCAAAGATACAACAAATCTCCCATTGCCTCGCGGAAAATGGAAAGGATTCCCCATCAAATGAAGGAAGAATCGGTGCGCTGTAAAGGAGGAGGGGGGGATCGGTACAAACAAGCTCGGGATTCCTAAAGGAAGGACCGACCCAACAGGGGCTAAGCTGCTGGAAAAAGAACCCGCTTCACATAGGAACATGGAGGGGATTAGTGAGACTCAAAAAATAACTTGGACCTTTTCACTTGTTCTTTCGTCCCAGTTCTTCGTCAAAAAAAGCCTCCCTT
>JBCCCJ010000947.1:0-3297 GCA_039033615.1 Bacteroidota bacterium | reverse complement strand
ATTGAATAAATGGTTACATAAACTGAATCCACAATCTGCGATTACCAGCGGTTTTTCGCCTGCAAATTGACCACTTTCTCACCCAAATTAGCCGTTGACGCAATTTTGCCCATGGTTCTTGGGACAAAAGGTTCACATTCTTACACCCTATCATATTGTGGCACGAAGTATTTTTTTTACCAATTATTCAAAAATTGAAGAAAAAATTTTCCCAAACCCCCACTCGCTCACGAAAAATCATTTCTTCCTCACGAACAAAGATTCATTCTGGCCTAATATCATTCAGATCCCCACGAACGTCCTTCTGAAGGCTCCAGACCATCAACAGGCCCGGGTTGAGAACGTATAGATAAGCATCTCTCACAACCCAATTGATTGTCTTATGAAACAGTTTTCCCTTTTGATTCTCTGGTTTTTCTGGACCCTCCCTCTGATGATGGCCCAGCCCCAATACGACCTTCCAGACGAGGATGGCAATTGGCAGGAACCTCCTCACTATGAACCCCGTGAAGAACTGATACAGGTGGCCTTGATCCTGGACGTAAGTGGTAGCATGGATGGCCTGCTGGAGCAAGCCAAAAGTCAACTCTGGTTCATGGTCAATGGCATCATGGCTGATCATCCCTATTATGCGCCTCGCTTAGAGGTGGCCGTCTATGAGTACGGTCGAAACTCTTTGGGCTACCGCTCTGGTTACGCTCGCCAATTGCTTCCTTTTACCTCAGATTTGGATTGGGTAGCAGAAACTCTCTATGATTTGCGGACGGGAGGAAGCAAGGAATACTGTGGCCTTGTCATTGATCGAGCGGTAAGTGAATTGGGATGGAGCCCCCGCCCTCAGGATCAACGGATGATTTTCATTGCGGGAAATGAATCCTTTTCCCAAGGCAGTGTTTCTTATCGCTCCGCCATTGAACGAGCTGGCTGGTCCGGCATTCAGGTACATACGCTCTTTTGCGGAGAGTACGATGCCGGCGTTCGCTATGGCTGGCTGCGGGCTGCGGAATTGGGACAAGGAGTGTTTGCCCTGATAGATCAGCAAGCGCCCCGGCACCAACGGCACCACCATGGCCCCTCGCAGCGTTGGGTTCAGTTGAATCATCAATTGAATGCCACCTACCTCCCATATGGCGGGCAAGCCCGCACCGCTCAGCAGCGTCAGCTTCACCAGGATCAAATGGCGGCCCAGTATGGCGGTGCCTATGTAGAGGCCCGCACCCGTACCAAGGCTTCTGCCGCTTATCAAAATCCGCATTGGGATTTGATTGATGGAGTGAATAGTGGACAGATTCGGCTGGCCGAAATCCCCGATCACCAACTGCCTACCGAGTTGCGGGGCCGAAGTATGGCGCAGAAAGAGCGAATCGTGGCCCAGAAGCGAGCCGATCGGGTTCGCATTCAACAAGAGATTGCGCAACTCCAACAACAGGATCGAAAGGCCGGGGTTCCAGAAGTTCGGGACCAACCTTCGAAGCGTCCTCAGCGATTGGACGAGGCAGTGGTCCAGGCTACTCGAAAGCCAACGGTCAAGCCTACTCGGCAAACGACTCGCAAGCGTCAAGCAGTCCAGCGAACTCCTAAACAGCCACAGGCAATGCCTGGTCGGCAAGGCGTGCGGGAATCTTTCTCCCAAACCCGATCTGCCCAGCCGCCGCAGCAAGCAAACAATCGCTCGCAGGCTCGTCCTCCCGTTGCCAATCGGCCTCGTCCAACGGTCACTGCACGTCCAGTGATGCAACCGCGAGTCAAGCAGCCCGAGACAGCTTCTCCGAGTCAGCGTAGCCTGAAAGCAGCGCCCCAAAGTCAGACTAGCCAGCAGGCGACCATTCAGGGGAGCAGTTCCCCCAGCCGAACACCCACTGTTTCTCGGCGAGTGGCGCCTACCCGTAGCACGCGATCTTCCGTGATCTCCCAGAAAAAGTGATAGAGCGAAACAGATATTTCAGGTAGATCAAGGGCAAAACCTTTCTGATTTTCTTTTCGCCCTTACGAACTTAGAATTCCCCCCTTCTCAGGCACTCCTAGCTTGAAATAGGGGGGATTCTTTTGTTTTCTGCTCAAATCAACCCCAAAATGGATGTAGGAATCTCTCCAAAGCAGACGTCTTCTTTCTCATCGGCTCAGGCTTTTGATTCTCCTAACATCTCGGCAGGGCAATTTCCTGGGAATACCCTACAGCCCCCTATATCGGCGGGAGAAAATTGGTAGTTTTGATCAAAATAATTCCAACAAAAGATAATCCAGATGAGAAACATTTTCATATCCCTTTGCCTTTTGATGCCATTGGGAGTGCTATGCCAATCCTTACCGATAGGCATACATGATTATGTTCATGTGGATCGACAGCCTCAGCCCTTGAACTACGAAACGGTCAAGGCACGAATCGGCTATCCCATGGAGGCCATCAAGCATAAGATCGAAGGGAAAGTACATTGTCGGCTGCTCATTGATGAAAAAGGGGCCTATGTCCGGCATCACATTACCAGAACCGCGCACCCAAGCCTAGAGGCAGCCGTGATTCCAGAGTTGAAGCACCTGAAGTATTCCCCTGCCCTCAAGAATGCCAAACCTGTTTCCTACTGGGTGAATGTCTTGTTTCAGTTTTCGTATCGCCCGCCGGTGCTTCGGCATCACATCCGGACTCGCAAGCAGCAAGTGAACAAGCCGATATATCGGTCTTTACGCAAAAGCAAGCAAGCATTTGAAGAGGGCTTGAATTTCATCGAAAACGGCGCTTCCGCCGAGGCAAAACTGGCGTTCGACCGCAGCATTCGTTTCAATCCCCACAAGATCAACCACAGCGAGGAAGTCTTGCGCCTATTGACCCTTGCTCATCTGGAGAAAGGCAAACTCTTGATTCAAGCAGAGCAATGGCGAGCCGCCTTTACCAATTTGACGGAGGCAGTCGGACGAGTAACCGAGCAGCGTTCCAAAGGATTCCTAGCTGAATCCGAAATCATCCAGCTGTATTTGCTACGGGCCAAAGCCTTTTTGGCGATGGAGCAACCCCTACGCGCCTTAGATGATTGTAACTGGATCATTCACCAATATCCCCAGGCCGCCCCGATGACGGAAATCTATTGCCAGCGGGCGCTGACCTATCAGCAACTCAATAAGTATGATGCAGCATTCATAGATCTCGAACGGGCCAAGTTGGCAGACCCTGCGCATCCCCTTCCACATTTTTGCAAAGCCCAAATTTTGATTGAGCTAGACGGAATCGAAGCAGCTACCCTCTTCATGAAGCAGGCCGTGAACTTGGGACTGGCTGGAAGAGGGCGTCACGGTCGACCTCGT
>JBCCCJ010000946.1:0-3298 GCA_039033615.1 Bacteroidota bacterium | reverse complement strand
TCGGCGCTTTTTTGCCTACTTTTTGTGCGGACAAAAAGTAGGGCCCGCGGCAGGCGACCTTATGCTTGGCTACCAACCTAATAGGGAGTTTTCTGAAAATATCGAGTGGTGTGGTGGTCATCTGCTTGCGAACCTTCCAGAGGCTCGTTACCTTTCCTCCATGATCCAAGCGGTAATCATAGACGACATGGAGGTGGCGCGCACCACCCTCAAAGAAGACCTGGCTCAGTATTGTCCAGAGGTCCAGATCATTGGGGAAGCCGATGGAGTGGTTTCGGGAGCAAAACTCTTGCGCAAAACCCAGCCAGAAGTCGTATTTCTGGACATCCAAATGCAAGATGGCAGCGGTTTCGACTTGTTGGAAGTCATGGGGAAACTCCCCTTCCAACTGATCTTCACCACGGCCCACGATACCTTTGCGATTCAAGCCTTTAGGTTCTCAGCGTTGGATTATTTGTTGAAGCCTGTGGACCCGGATCTGCTGATCCAGGCGGTGAAGAAAATCAAGAAACAGGCCCCAGTCCATCCCGACCGGATTCAAGCCTTGTTGGACGATGTGCAGGAAAAGAAGAAGCTGACCCGTCTGGCGCTTCATACCATGGAGAAAATCCACGTGGTTCAGATCGCGGAGATCGTTCGCTGTGAGTCCAGTGCGAATTATACCATTTTCTACTTTCAAGGCGGGCGTCAATTGCTGGTAACCAAAACCCTCAAAGAATTCGACAACCTCTTGTCGGACCACAATTTCTTGCGGGTGCATCAATCTCACCTGATCAATACCGATTACCTCAAGGAATTTGTGAAGAGTGATGGCGGTTATCTGGTCATGCAAGACGGTAGTGAGGTGCCTGTTTCCAGCCGAAAGCGCAGCAAGGTCTTGCAGGTAATCAATGCGCTTTAGGCATTTTCTGTTGGGCACACCACTAGATAAAAGTCTGAACCCTCCTTTCTGGGCGCAGCTTCACCACCACGGCGGGTTGGCCACGAAGCCCGAGGTGTTGGGGCGGCTTGAGGCGTTGCATGGGGCTTCGGCGGTTTCTTGCTTACTTCTTTGCCGTCAAAGAAGTAAGGCCCGCGGCAGGCGACAAACAGTTTGGACAACTATCATCCATAGGTGATTCAAGAAATGTCAAGTGGTGTGGCTGCTGACCCTATCAAGCGTTCTATCAGAATGTTCATGCTGGGAACTTCGCTCTCCCAGGAATAATCAGCAGGAACATGCTGACCCTCCCATTGATCCACTTTCTCCCATAAGCGAGACCAGTCCATCTCCGCCTGATGGGGAAATCCCAGTTGCTGCTGCTGGTCGAAGGCTTGCCATTCTGGATGATCGCTGAACAATAAGGGCCGATCATGGGCCATGAATTCGTAGAATTTGGTGGGGATTTTGCCTCGGATGTGGGGCAAAGGGCGGTACAAGCCGACTCCGACCCAGCACTGCTGAATGAGCGCCAGGATCTGCTCATAGGGCACATACTCAATCCCCCCAATCAATTGAAAGCGATCTGCTAAGCCTGTTTGCTGGACCCGCTTGTTCAATTCTTCGATCAATTCTGCGTGGTGCGTATGGCCTGCGATCACCATATGGACGGGGCGAATGGCATTGATTTGCTTCCAAACTGCTAAGGCTTCCCACAGTCCCCAATCCGGCGCGATGGTTCCAGTGTAAAGCAGGTAGGGGCGGGGAGGAGTGAGTCGAGGAGAGGCTTCGGCTTGAACAGGATGGCTAAATTTGTTGCGAAGGATCACTTTCTTCTCCGTGGGAATCTCCAGGATGTTGTCATAGCAGTCCTCTGCATAGCTCACTCCGTCCAGCCATCTACGAGCAAACCGTTCCCACTTCCTCACCAGCCAAGCAAGGGGCCGTTTCAGCCAGCTCGGATAATGAGTTGCGCCCTGAAGGTTCACCCGATAGTCCTCATGGACATCGTACCAAATCTTGGCTCCGGTCCACCATTTCAGCAATAGGCCCGTGAACAGCAATTCTGGACTGTGGAGGAAATAGAGAGCTGCTCGCTGGTTTTTGGCTGTGGGAAGGATGGTCAATGGGAAGAGAAATCTTCTCAGAGACAAGCGAGAAAAGGGCGTAATTCCTACCAATTCAACGCCCTCTGATACGGCGGACTCTCCCTGAGCCAGGATGCTGACCCGATAGCCCAATTCCTTTT
Source organism: Bacteroidota bacterium (assembly GCA_039033615.1). Taxonomy (GTDB): domain Bacteria; phylum Bacteroidota; class Bacteroidia; order J057; family J057; genus JBCCCJ01. Next base: position 1,130 of record JBCCCJ010000946.1, on the reverse strand, counting down.
GACTTCGAGCTAAGCGGTGATAGACCCGGCTGTGTTTCAGGGGGTTGAGGACTGTGAGGTGGCAAATGTGAGGCGGGGAACTCATGAGTCAGGAGCATCGATACCGATTTCATCAATGAGGGATTCGGTAGTTGGAGGAAGGGACTTCCTACTTCTATGCGCCCGAATTAATACGATGGTTGTACAAATATAGGCTCCCAAATTTGCTATAAATAACAGGCCAAAAAGTAGGTTGCTAACTCCTGTATGTAAGGTAAATGCATGTTCATTGAGATGAAGCAACAGGGTGATCATTTGCCATGAAAACCAACCTAAGAAAAACCCGTGTCTTAGTCCTAGTAGGCGGTCCGTCCGGTGCCAGATGCCTATCATGGCGAGTGAGAACAAACAGCCAGATATCAGGGATAACCAAAAGTCGGTGGAAGAGCCTATGCGGATTCCTAAGAAGAGAATAGAGAGTAGAATCAATCCAAAAAATGGCCACACGTTTAACCGGGACTCTGTCACACAAATCGCTTTCCATATCCCTGCCCAAAGGATGACTTGACAGAAAAAATAGGTCCAACGCAATAATTGGATTGGTACTTCTAGTTCTGGTTGAAGTTGCTGAAATAAGCCTGCTGAAAATAATACTACTAAGCCAAACCAGAGAGCAATAATGGCCAGTCGATAATCTAGGCGCCTGAGCAATTTTTCTGTTAATTCCATAGCTTCCTTATCCTTGGGAAATCAGTTTTTCTTTCCGATTTCGTCAATGAGATGATCCATTTCCTTGAGTGGTTCAATCGGAGTTAGCCATGCCCTGTGTAAGATCATGGTCAGCAGGACGTACAGCAGAAAGTGCAAGAGCAATCCAACCGTTAGCAAAAAAGGAATAGGTACCAGTCCTATATGATCGAGTAAGCTAAGGGCATGGGCGAATAGGATGGTCCCGCACAACCAGTGCTTGAGACTGAACAGACGAATATTTTGCATCCAAATGCCAATTCCTCCGACAATCATGAGACCATTCTTTAGGATATATGCCCAATACTCAACCTCAGGAGCTAGTTCAATCCATCCGAGTTGAATGAGCATGGCCAAAAGAATGATCAGGAAAAAAATATCTACGGTAGAATGAGGTTCTTCTC
>JBCCCJ010000945.1:0-3302 GCA_039033615.1 Bacteroidota bacterium | reverse complement strand
TGGCGATACAAACCTGCGGAAGTCGCCGCCCAAATTTGTCCATCCAGCGTTTGGAGGAGGTCATATACCTCTACTTCCTGCTGATTGACCAGGGGAATCATTTGGAATTCCAGGCCATCATAGCGAGTAATGCCATTTTTGGTGCCAAACCAGAGATTCCCCGCCCGATCTTCGAGCAGAGACAAGAGGTAGTTGTTGGAAAGACCGGGGGTATTGGCCGTTGAAAAATTGGTAAATTTTTGCCCATCAAATCGACTGATCCCTCCGCCCTGGGTTCCCAGCCAGAGGTAGCCACGTTGATCTTCCAGGAGAGAATACACTTGGGATTGGGCCAAGCCCTCGGCTACGGAGTAACTTCGGAAATCAAAAGATTGGGAGTATAGTCCCTGGAGGAGACCAAATAGCAAGAAAAGAAAAAGGATGGGGAGGACAGATCTTTTCATTGACGGGTAACGCATCTTCTTGCAAAGTAGAAAATTTTGTGAGTTAGAGGTAAGATAATTCCCCCCAACGGTTAACAAAAGTCATTGATCGGACAGGATTCTCAATCTTGCTTTGCCCTGATTGAGTGGGATTTTTGACCAGTTGAATCAGCTTGAAGGAAAATGGGTTGGTTTTTTTTCGGATTTCCCCAAACTTTGCCCTGGCATGGGCGTTCTCCCTTGACTGTGAAGCAATCCCTTATGATTCCTCTGATTCGATTTTTTTTCCTATGGTCAGCCTTCCTGATTATGGGTACCGTGGCTTCTGCCCAATCCCTTACTGGCGTGCTGCGGGGGAATATTCAGGACCGACAGACCGAAGAAGGTCTTAGCACCGCAGAGGTGGTCCTGACCATTGGCCCCGAAACCGCCCAAACCACAACTGATGCCGCTGGGAATTTTCGCCTGGAAGGTCTGCTTGTAGGTCGGTACGAAGTGCAGGTACGCCTGGAAGGCTATCGAACCTATGTGATCGAAGCTGTGGTTTCTTCCGGGAAAGAGCAAGTCTTGCAGATCCCCTTGGAAAAGCAGGTGTTTGACATGGACGAAGTAGTCATGGTGCCGGATCGCCCGAGAGGGACTCCCCGAAATGGAATGGCCATGGTCAGTGCCTTGTCATTTGAAGTAGAAGAAACCCGCAAGTTTGCCGGAGGCTTGGATGATCCTACCCGGGTAGCCGCCAATTTCCCTGGCGTGGTAGCAACACCGTTCATTTCTGAGAATTTCATTTCGGTGCGGGGGAATTCGGCCCGAGGGCTGTTGTATCGCCTCGAAGGCGTGGACATTCCCAACCCCAACCACTTTGCTCGGATCGGTAGTTCTGGTGGGAGTTTCACCATTTTCAGCAACCAAATCCTCGCCAATTCAGACTTCTTCGTCGGCGCTTTCCCCGCGGAGTATGGCAACGCGACCTCTGGGGTGTTCGACGTACACTTCCGAAATGGCAACAATGAACAGCATGAATTTGCGCTACAAGCTGGGGTGTTGGGGGTAGACTTGGCAGCAGAAGGCCCGCTGACCAAAAACAAAGGAGCTTCCTATCTGGTCAACTATCGGTACTCCAGCCTGGGATTGGTCAACAACCTGATCAGCTATTTGACGCTGCCTACCTATCAGGATTTCTCCTTCAAACTTCATTTGCCCACCGAGAAAGCGGGAACCTTCAATGTGTTTGGGATTGGAGGCATCAGCGAACGCCTCCGGGATGCGGAATTGGACAGCAGTTTGTGGGAGGTGGACCTGGACCGCTTTCAAAATGATCTTTCTTCCGACATGGCAGCAGTAGGCATCAATCATACCTATTTGCTGGGCAACAATACCGTCTGGAAATCTACACTGGTGGGTTCCTACAGCTTCCTCCGCGACAACAAAGAATATGTGGAGGACGACCTCAACCTTCGGCAGCGGGATGTGAACGAATACCGCCGATTGCCCTTAACTTTTACCACCTCGGTCACCCATCGCTTTTCGCCTCGACACACCCACAAAAGCGGAATCATCCTGAACACCACCCAGCACGATTATGCTGCGCAGGATTTTGATTATGTAGAAGGGAAAGAATTTACCCGGGCGTCTGAGGCCGGAAATACCCGGATGGTGCAAGCCTACACCCAATCTCAATTCCACCTTGGTACTCGTTTCAAAGCCAACCTTGGGTTGCATGCGCTCTACTTCGACCTGAATCAGCGGAGTTCCATAGAGCCTCGGGCGGGCATCAGCTATCGCCTGGACCCTCGTTCTCAGTTGGCCGTTGGATATGGCTTGCACAGCCGGGTAGAACATTGGGGCATTTATCAAACTCGTCTGAATGAAGCCAATGGCGAATTTAGCCTTCCGAACCAAAACCTGGACTTCATCAAATCGCATCACTTTGTCTTGAGCTATCAAACCATGTTGAGCGATCATTTGCGGTTGCGGACCGAGGCGTATTACCAGTCCCTTTTTAATGTGCCAGTAGAAATCGGTGGCACTTGGTCCACGGTCAACCTTTCCGAATTGGATGAATTGCGGGTGTTGGCCAATGACGGTACCGGTCGGAATGTGGGGCTGGATATTGGGTTGGAACGCTTCTCCCGGGCGGGTTTGTACTATATGCTGAATGCCAGTGTGTTCAACTCCAGCTATACCGATGCTACCGGAATGCGCCACAGCACGGCCTTTAACACCGGATACAAAGCCAATTTGTTGATGGGCAAAGAAAAGAAGGTCGGTCGAAAGAAGGGCTACAATTCTCTTTTTGGTTGGAACGGTGCGCTGTCCATCCTTGGTGGTCAGCGCCTGACAGCGATCGATCCCGTGGCCTCCCAGTTGGCGCGTGAGACCATATTCGACGAAACCGATCCCTGGTCTATTCAAGAGAGCCCCCTTTTCATCCTAGATGCGACCTTGACCTACCGCCGGAACCACGAAAAATTTACGGGCATTTGGGTCTTGCAGATCAAGAATCTCTTCTCCACCTCCGTTCCCGAATTCCGGGAGTGGGACCCCTTTCTACAAGAAGAAGTGCGACAGCGCGGAGCGAGTGTATTGCCAGTGCTGAGCTATAAAGTGGTCTTTTAGTGATACTCAACAAATAACTTGGACCTTTTCACTTGTTCTTTCGTCCCAGTTCTTCGTCAAAAAAAGCCTCATTTGGCCTAGTTTATTCCGAGTATCGGAACCAAAGTCGGTTTTTCTTCCTCGACCTGGAAAGAAATATCTACGCGAAAAGAGGAAGTTCATACTCCTAGACATTTTCTGAATACCTTTTCCACTTCTTTCATCCAAGCTTGGTGTCGCCTGTCCCGCAAGCGGGATTTCGCAAGCTCAACCGGCCATACT
>JBCCCJ010000944.1:0-3308 GCA_039033615.1 Bacteroidota bacterium | reverse complement strand
TTGTGATGTCCCCACCATCACTCAAGATCCAGCTCCAGGCAGCATGCTAGCCTTCGGTGCTAATGAAATAGAAATGCTTGCATCCGCCGATCCAATTCGGCTTCCACTTCTCCCTCAGATACTTCAATGCTATCCTGACGGGCTTTGTCAAGGAGAAGTTTGTTGATGATGAGCCCTTCCATCACCTGGCAACGGAGGGAACCGTCATCTTTTTCCCCCTGAATCAGCATGTGATTGTATTGATTGGATACGTCTGAATCGAGAATGACTTCATCGCCTACGATGGCCACAATTCGATCCAGGCTGCTTCCCATTTGGGCATAGAGGCTCTGCCCTCCCAACAACATCAGCGTCAGGGCAAGGCCGTTCAAAAAGTCCTTCATGTTCGCTTGGTTTGTGAAGATTCGCTTCATATTCAATAGATCGTCACCTGCTTGGCAAGCTTGGCTTGTTGTACCAAGTTGGCAGTTGATTGATCAATGAGTGCTTCCTTTCGCTGATTCCGAATGATATTGATGATTTGATCCCGACAAAGGGAGAGTGGCAATTGCTCTCCTGGTTTGATTTCATCCAACATCCGGAAAAAATCATAATAGGTAACTCCTTCTTCTCTGTGATAATAGGGATAGGGAGTCGTTTTTGAAGCCCTCCGAATATCCCCAAACTGCTGGAAGCCATCTGAGACCGACATCAGCGTTTCTTCGGTAACGTACGCACTGTCCAATTTGTACACGCTCGCATTTTCCGTCGACCACTCAATCAATTCTTGCCGCTTCTCTTCTTCATTGCTCCGCATCAGGGTTACCACTCGATATTGATATGCCTTGGCCGTTTTGACATAAAAATACTGGTAGAAATTGGTTCTGGCGACAAACTTCTCTGGGTATTTGTTGTAATAATTCTCAATATCTGACTCGGAAACAATGAACTTTTCTGAATGCTGATCAATCAACAGTTGGGCGTATTCATTTTCAATCAAGGCTTGTCGATACGCATCTACCCTCGCCTCAATCTCTGCTGCTACCGGTCCCATCTCTCCCATTGCTTGCTGGGCGATGGCTTCCCGCTTCACCCACGCATCAATGAATCCGCCGACCGCCCTCGTGCTATCTTCTCCTCTCAGGGAATCTGGCAGAAACGCATTCAGATCTTCGGTGTAGAGATCCTTGTCTCCGAAGCTTGCGACCACCTGTCCCCGATCTAGCGGTTCTGGCCCCAACTGGCATCCCCAACTCATCAGTATCAGACAGACGAGCGCAATAGCAAAATGGTTGTTTCTACTTGAATAAATTGGCGAAAACGTCATCATCAATCTTTACAGGGTACTTGGTCGCAAGCTCTTTCAACCATTCCTGCTCCAGAAAATCCTGGTAACGAGTGATGGCCTCTGATTTGGCATCCGCAAAGCTTTTCACTCCGGCGGGCATTTTCTCTTCAATTCGTAGGATGCGATAGAAATCATTTTGCGGCATTGGCTCGGTTACCGCTCCAACTGCCATCCCAAATACTTCCTCGCCCAATTCTCCTTTTCCTTTCTCAAAGCGTTGGGTGGTTCGGCGAAGATTCAAGGCAGAAGCCTGATTCAACACGGAGTCAATCACCGCATCTGTAGCTCCTTCCTGCAATAATTTCGCCACTTGCTGTATTTGCGCTTCTTCTTGGGTACGGAATTCCGTGACTTCGATCCGTTCTTCGGCGTAGAAGGTCTCTTCGTTGCTCTCGTAAAAGGTCTGAAGCCCGGTGGTATCCTGCATGGCTTTTTTCCAGACTTTTTGCTCCATCAGGGTAAAGAGCAGAATGCCATCTCGGTATTCTTGTAATAAATACCGGAAATCAGGATTCTTCTTCGGCAGTTGTGCCTCCTCGTAGCTGATCAATTCAGCTTCGATGAACCCATTCAAGGCAGACTCCGCTGCCGCCTCTGGGGACTGGCGAGGGCTACGAGGTCTTTTGCTGGTGAAATAGGTATTGAAGTCATTCAGGGTATAGGTGCGATCTCCTCCCATCAATTGGAAGACAGGCAACTCCAGGATGCTTGAATCATTCGCTCCGATCATCCAGGCTCCCCGGGGGAAGTTAGCTCCGGCTGTTGCTTTCAAGCTGTCTACCGTGGCCGGGAACGCCTGAAATTGATTTTCTGATTTGATGCGATTGATCAAGGCTTTGCGGCTCAATTGAGCCCGGCTGTCTCGCTGAATCCGCTGCTTGAGCATGGGCTCAGCTTCCTCGAAATTGTCCATCTTTTGGACTTCGATCACTTTGAGGATGTGCCAACCAAAGCGGGTTTGAAATGGCTCAGAAAACTCATTCTCCCCCAATTTCAATTTCAGGTCTTCCATCACTGGCAACAAACGACCAGTCCCCAAATCTCCGCCTTTGGAGGCAGAACCGGGATCATCAGAGAATTGGGCGGCGAGTTCTGCAAAACTGGTCCCTTTTTGCAGTTGCTCATAGATTTCTTTGATTTTCTGCTCGGCTTGCTGGTCCGTTTTGGCACTGTACCGCTCCCCTACCCGAACAATGATGTGGGCCACTCGCTTCTGGCCTTCCGTCTTGATCCGATCGTTGACTTTGACCAAATGATAGCCATAGTTGGTTCGGATGGGCTGAGAGACTTCGCCTACTTCGGTCTGAAACGCGGCGCTCTCAAAGGGATACACCATATCAAAGGCGGAGAAGTAACCCAGATTTCCCTGGTAGCCAGGTCCACCCTGATTTTTGGCAGAAGGATCCTGAGAGTATGCTTCGGCCATGGCACCGAATTCTCGCTGGCCAGAAACGATCGAATCCCGAATGGTCAACAAACGCTTATACACAGCCAGGGTATCGGCAGGAGCGGCATCAGCTGTGGCATTCAACAAAATATGGCTGGCATTGACCATATAGCCCGAGCGATCGTAGGCTTCTTTCACCAGGCGGTCTTCCACCTCCTTGGCTGACATATAGGGCTGGGCCAGTTGCTTGCGGTAGGTTTCAAACTCCTGCTGAAAGGAGCTGGTTTCAGGCAGACCAACGGCTTCGGCTTCAAATACTTTGCGCTTGAAGTGCACATACAAATCAAGGTATTCCTGGAGTTGCTCAGGGGTATGAGCAGAAGCAGCTTCCCGCCCCCCGTTATTTTTGGCGTACACTCGCTCAAACTCGGCCTTGGTGACAACTCCCTGGTCGAAGGTCAACAGTGCAGGACTGGCAACGGGAGCGGTTGGGCTGGTTTGTGCAACTTCCTGAGTTCCTTAGGCCGCAGTCACCTGTCCCGGCAGGGTGGAAAGCTGATCCACAAAGGTGAAAGCCGCCTTCAGGCGCGGATC
>JBCCCJ010000943.1:0-3311 GCA_039033615.1 Bacteroidota bacterium | reverse complement strand
GAAGCACAACCAAACTTAGCAAGGCGTCTTTTTTCATTTCCGTTCTGTCTTGAGGTCCAACCATTTACCTTGGTATTTCTGCGCAGCTACGGCAGAATCTGCATACAAAAGCAACAGATACCCTAGTTTATCTTTGGAAGAGTGATAGAAAGATCCATAGAAGTCTTGATTATTGACTTTTCCAAGGAAATCAATGCCGTTGGTAGTGGCTCGTTCTGCTGTAAGGTGAATGCGTTCGGAATCTTGCAATTGTTGATATAAGGTGTCGATGGGGGCGTCAAGACTGACGCCAATGAACAGCTGATAATTGCTGCCTTTGATGTACTTGTTAAGCGGGGTAGAATAGGGGAAAGCCTGCCAGAATGATTCGTATTCGTCGACAATGAATTTTTCAAGGGCTTTTTCTGATTCTTGATCCGCTAGTTGATACTTCTGACTGATTCCAAAGTGCACGTCAGAGTTGCAGGCGAGAAGCAGGCACAATGGTACCAACCAGCCCAGTTTCTGCAAATGGGAGAAAGAAAAATGGTTCATAAACAAAGGAAGCATATTGGATTGCTCATCCAATATGCTTATTAAGTTAGCGCGAAGTAATAAGATGGAGCCAAATTATTCGCCGGTCACAATTGTCTCATGAGTGATGACAAAGCTGAGGAATACAATGCTGGTACGAAAATCTACGGTAGAAATTCTCGTAATCCCTCCATTGCGGGCTGCAGTCTGAATACTGGCATCTCCACCATCAGGGAAAAAAGCGCCTAGAATTCTGGTAGTTTTTGCAGAACCTACCTTCGAGCCAACGGGATTGCTAGTAGCAGCAACTGGGACGGTCAACGAGCAAGAGGAGAAAAGAAGTCCAAAAGTAATTCCAACTAGAACAATGAGGTGCTTAAGTTTCATAATCAATTGAGTTGTTAATTTTGGGAATGAAGAAGGTATTAAAGCCTCAAGTAACGGATTCTTCTTCATGTAGCCAAATTCTAACTCCCCATTTGTAAAGGAAAATGAGCAGGAAGAACCTAGCGCGGAAAGGCTCTGATCTTTGAGCCAATTCCCCTAATTCCATTGGGAAGCACGATGACTTCTCCTGAGACGTACATATGGTAAGTAAAGATTGGACCGATGAACCTCACGTTAAAATCAGCGGCAATATTTGCAATTGCTCGGGGCCTCCCATAAAGACTGGAGTAGGAAATTTCCCTATCTTCCCCCATGCGAATTCTGGTGATTGAAGATGAAGTGAACGTGGTGGGCTTCATCAAAAAAGGTCTGGAAGAGCAGGGGCACGAAGTTTCCGTTGCCTATGATGGGGAAATGGGCCTGGAGTTGGCACGTCAGGCTCCCTACCAGTTGATCCTGTTAGACGTGATTCTGCCGAAAATGAACGGGAGAGATGTCTGCCGCACCCTTCGGGAAGAAGGACATAACAAAGTCCCCATCCTCATGCTTACCGCCTTGAGTACCACCGAGGATGTGGTGATTGGCCTAGATGCTGGAGCAGATGATTACCTGAAAAAGCCGTTTCAATTTTCTGAATTGTTGGCCAGAATTCGGGCTTTGACAAGGCGAAAAGAGCTGGCTTCGGCTGGTTCTTTGTTGGAAGTAGGAGATCTGACCATGGACTTGCATCGCAAAACGGTCCAGCGAGCGGGGAAAGAAATTGTGCTCACGGCCCGGGAATTTACCTTACTGGAATACCTGGTGGTGAATCGGGAACGAGTCGTCTCGCGGGTGGACATCCTGGAGCACGTCTGGGAAATAGATTTTGATCCAGGAACCAATGTCATCGACGTATACATCAACTACCTCCGGCGCAAAATCGACAAACATTTCGATTACAAATTGATCCATACGGTGGTCGGCATGGGCTACGTCATCAAATCCAACCGATGAAGATTCGAGAGAGATTGGCTCTGTTTACCACGGTTCTGGCTTGGACCTTGCTCCTGGCCCTCAGTTGGCTGGTGTATTTTTTCTCCGCTCAGCACGAACGAAGCGAGTTTACCCAACGCCTGAGAGAACGGGTAGAGATCACAGAACAATTATTCGTAGAGGCAGAATACCTGGATTCTACCATGTTGGCGGACATCAGGGGAAAATTCTTGAATACCTTGCCGGAAGAAATCGAGGAAGTATTCGAAGTACCTCCCCAAGAAGATGTGCTGATCGCCCAATTGTCCCAAACCTACCCGCCGGAATTTGTGCATGAGATCTTCGAGGATACTTCTGCTACCTTTTTTGTGGATGGTCGCCAGGGAGTAGGGAAGTGGTTTCGAAGGGAAGAAGGGGGAGTTGTGGTCGTCGTTACGGCGGTGGATGTGTATGGCAATCGCCAACTCAACTATTTGTGGCGGGTATTTGTGGTCGGCCTTTTGGTGAGTTTGTTGCTGCTCTTTCCGCTGGTTTGGTGGTATGTAAAAGGCTTGTTGTTGCCGATTGAAGAAAAAATTGACCGGGCGAGAGAAATCAGTGCTACCAATCTGCACCTGCGCCTACCCGTGGAAAATGAACAGGATGAGATGGGCCAGTTGGCGATGACTTTCAACGCCATGCTGGATCGCTTGGAAAGAGCCTTCCAATCCCAGCGGCAATTTGTGAGTAACGCCTCGCACGAGCTCAAAAATCCTCTGACGGCCATCATTGGGCAGGCGGAAGTCAGCCTGGAAAAAGGGAGAGAACCAGCAGAATACCAGATGTCGCTCCGACTCATTCAGGAAGAGTCTACGCGACTCAGGCGCTTGGTTGACAACCTGCTGGGACTTGCTACGGCTGACTTTGATCCGACTCAACTACGACCTGACCCGATCCGCCTGGATGAATTGGTATTAGAACTCATTGCTCAGCACCATCAGGTTTCGCCGGGTTGTCTGATTGAATTCCGATTGCCAGAAGAACTGGAGGACCCTGATGTGCTCTGCATCCAGGGGAATCAGGCCTTGCTGACCATTGGCATTTCCAATCTGCTGGACAATGCAATCAAATACTCCAATGGAACAAAGGTCCTGGTTGAATTGAAGTGGATCGAGAAGCAGGTGGTGTTACTAATTCAAGATCAAGGAATTGGCATCCTGGCGGAGGACCTTCCTTTTGTAACAGAACCGCTCTATCGAGGCGAGAATGCCCGAAATTTCCGAGGCTTTGGTATGGGCCTTTCTTTGACTCAACGGATTTTGGATCTGCATCAGGCTAACTTACAACTTACTTCCCAAGCCGGAGAAGGAACCCAGGTTCGACTGACTTTCTAATCTTATTTTAATCTCATCTTAATGCGACCTTAAGTTAACATAGTGATATTCCATCATATATACTGG
>JBCCCJ010000942.1:0-3312 GCA_039033615.1 Bacteroidota bacterium | reverse complement strand
GCCAGGAGTTTTTCCCCTCGATGCTGATGGAGCCACCAAGCTGACCATTCCCAACGAAAAAGAAATTTTTGGCTTAGGCGTCAATTCCATCAAAGGGACAGATGATCGGTATCAGTGGATTTGTACTCGCTCGGGCCTATATGGCTTTGACCCGAATTTTGTGCCGCTCTTCAAAGGGAAACGCCTCCTAAATGGCAAACTGATTTCGGATTTCTTGCGAGATCGGGAAGGAAATTATTGGATCGCCACCCTAAGAAGTGGCTTGCACATGATCCCTAATTTGCAACTCAAACATTACAAACAAGAGAACAGTGTTCTGCCTGACGACCGAATAACGGCCCTTTCATCGGCCCCGAATGAGGATTTGTTGCTGGGTTTCCAAAGCGGAGAAGGGGCTATTTTTTCTCCTGCTACGCAAGATTTGACCATTTTTCGGGGGCCTCTGAATCGGGAAGTCCCCACCATTTTATACGACACCAACCGGGACCATGTCTGGCTGTCCAGTGGTTCCTACCTGTGTAGCTTTGATCTGACAGGACAAATGTTGGTCAAGCGCCGCAACAGTGCGACCAAGTTCATGTCTCTGTTTGGCGAAAACCTGCTTCGGGCTTATCCGCAAGGGGCTGATGCGATTCGATTGACGCCAGAATTTGGCAAGGAAGACCCTCTGACCCCAGACTTTTTTCAGCGTTATCCTCATTCAGATGAGCGCGGATACCTCAGTTTGGAGTTGATTTCAGAGCGATCCTGGGCCATTCTGGGGGATTCGACTACTGGCAATATGTGGGTGGGAGGGGAAAAAGACTTATACCTGGTCAGCCCGGAGGGAGCGGTTCCTATTCGTCTGCCTCAAAAAGGCGGCACCCAACAATCGATCATCGCCAAGGACCTGACCCAGGATGAAAGCGGGATGATTTGGGTAGGTACCCAGAGTCAAGGTGTGATCGGCTTGGAGGGGCAAGAAGTTCGATACCATTTTTCTTCTACCCATTTGCTCCCCACCAATCAATGTCGTGCGGTTGAAGCAGTCGCGGGCGTCCTCTGGATTGGCAGTGATCAGGGCATCATCCGATTGGTACCAGAAACCGGGGAAGTGCATTTGTTCAACAGCAAACATGGCCTGACCTCCAACAACATCCGGGACCTGAGCTTGTCCGGGGATACTTTGTATGCGGCCACTCCCAAGGGCCTGATTGAAATGCCGACCAAGATCGTGCGGGAACCCTCTGCTCCTCCTCCCATCTTTTTGACTGGCCTGGCCCTTTGGGAACAAGATACCGTGCTGGAAGCAGGCGTCAGCCTGTCGTACGATCAAAACAATCTTCACTTTGAGTACCTGGGGTTGGCGTACCGAACCAGAAATGAATTTTCCTATCGCTATCGACTGCTGGGGCTGGATAGCAGTTGGGTGCAGGTGCCTGCTTCCCAGCGAATTGCGCGTTTCCCTTCCCTGCCACCGGGCGACTATACCTTTGAGGTGGTGGCAGATACCGGAGAAGGAGTGCTGAGCTCCCAACCGGCAAGATTCCCTTTTTCCATCGCTTTGCCTTTCTGGATGCGTTGGTGGTTCTGGGGGACCTGTTTATTTGTCGTTGCCTCCATCCTGGCCTTGATTTTTCAGGCTCGGATCAGCAGCATCAAATCCCGAAACTACGTCCAACAACAATTGCGCTCGGCCCAACTGGCCGCGCTCAAGTCGCAAATGAACCCCCATTTCATTTTCAATGCGCTGAATTCCATTCAAGATTTCATCCTGCTGAATGAAAAGCGGCAAGCCAATGCCTACCTGGGAAAATTTGCGGACCTGATGCGTCTCTACCTCAACATGTCCAATCAACGAGGGATCATTCTCGCAGATGAAATCCAGGCCATGCGCTTGTACCTGGATTTGGAAGGCATTCGCTTTGGGGACAACTTCCAGTATGAGATCGAGGTAGATGATTCGGTAGATACAGAAGCGACAGAAATTCCCGCGATGGTGATTCAGCCTTACATCGAAAATGCCATCAAACATGGCTTGCTACATAAGAAAGGAGAGCGGTTGTTGAGAATTTTTTTCGCAGTGCTCTCAGGAGAAGAAGTACTGTATTGTGAGATTCATGACAATGGGGTGGGCAGAAAACGGACCCAAGAAATTCAGATGAGAAATCCGGTCAAGCGGAAATCCTTCGCTACCGATGCGACCGCTCGCCGATTGGATTTGTTGAATTATGGACGCAAAACTTCTATCGGAGTAGATATTTTGGATTTATATGATGCCAACGACGACGCCTGTGGCACCCAGGTGAATATTCGCATTCCCCTGGAAAGCCTGCCTACTTTTTCCGACTAACCACTGAACCAAACAGAATCCTAGTGAAAGCAATCATCATTGACGACGAACCCAGAGCCAGGGCGGTTCTTCGCACCCTTTTGGAAGAAAATTGCCCGGAAGTAGAAATCTTGGCGGAAGCCGAAGATGTACCGGAGGCGGTTAAGGCGATCAACAAACACCATCCAGATATCATTTTTCTGGACATCGAAATGCCGGGCTACTCTGGCTTTGAGTTGATGGATTTCTTTTCAGAGATCAATTTTCAGATCATTTTCACCACTGCTTACAGCGAATATGCCGTGCAGGCCTTTCAGGTGTCCGCCATTGATTATTTGCTGAAACCGATCCAGATCGATCAACTGTTGCACGCAGTCCAAAAAGCCAAAGAAAAGCTCAACCACTCCCAGACGCTGGAAAAGCTGGAAGCCCTCAAAAGCAACCTGAATTCCGATGGGCAGATCAAAAAAATCGCCCTGCCAGTCGCCAATGGGTTGCTCTTCGTGGAGACAGAGGACATCATCTACCTCAAAGCAGAGGGATCCTACACCCAAATTCACCTCGTCCAAGGCCCCAAATTGCTGGTCTCTCGAAAGCTCAAAGAGTTCGAAAAGCTGTTGAGCAATCCTTCCTTCTTCAAATCCCACCGCTCCTATCTCATCAACCTCAACCACGTCAAGCAATACGTCCGGCAAGACGGTGGCTACATCGTGATGAAAAATGACGACGTGGTGAGCATCGCCAAGGATCGCAAGGATGCTTTGTTGGAAGCGATCAAGAATATTGGGTAGGGGGGAAAGAACCCCAAAGATCTTGGTAAGGAAAGAAGCCTTTGCCGCAGTACTGCTATCCGTATGGGGAGGCAGTCTCTTGGTTGTACGTCCAGAAAGCTGATTTTTCTTCCAGAAAGTTCTGCGAATGCTTGGTAAGAACTCGGCACGCTGGTCGATGTGAACAGCGCTGCTGCTCAGCAGGAACTGGCAGCAGGATCGGATGGGGAG
>JBCCCJ010000941.1:0-3312 GCA_039033615.1 Bacteroidota bacterium | reverse complement strand
CTGACCGGACATGCGGTCACCGTGATTCAAGGCACGCTATTTTTGTAACTCCCTATTCTATGCGTTCTCTTTTCCTTCTTTTTTTGCTCCTGGGAATGGCTTCCGGTAGTTCCCTCTTTGCTCAGAAACCCATCCATCCGGACGATACTGCGGAGGCGATGAAGCAGTTGAAGTTGCGGAAGGAAGCGCTGCAATCCTCGAAGGGCAACTGGAGTCGAGCCGAGATTCAAACCATGATTGAGCTCGGCATATGGCAACCCTTGATGAAACATTGGGAACAGCAGAGTCGTCAGGAGCCAGAAGAAAAGCTGTTGCAAGCAGAAATGGCCTTTCGGCAGAATGACTTTCGCCTGGCGGAAGAATTGGTACAAGTATATCAACAAGCCTTTCCCAAAGATCCTGCAGGCCCACTATTCCGGGCTCGCCTCCACCTCCAGGCTTGGGAATTGGAACAAGCGGAAAACATTTGCCACAAACTCCTCAAAAAAGACGCAAAGCTCTCCGAAGCCTTCTTGCTACTCAGTCGCTTGGAATTGCTGAAAAAGAACTATCCCAAAGCCTTGGCGCTGGCACAGCAAGTGCAGCAATGGGATCAGAAAGCCAGCGAAGCCTATCTGCTTGAGGCCGAGGCTTATTTTTGGTTGCAAAAGCCAAAGAAGGCCGAACCTCCCCTTCGAAAAAGTTTGGAACTGAATCCCTTTGATCCAGATGCTCGCTTTGCCTATGGATATGCGCTTTGGAGACACGTGGATGCGACCTTGCTTCCCGCCATGGCTGCCCAATGGGAAATTGCCCTGGCCGTTCATCCCCTGCATTATCAGACGCATTGGCACTGGGGCAATGGTCATACCCACCTGACGTACGCAGATTATGTGGATGAGCAGGAAAGCGAAATTCGGACGAGCTTGAAAAAAGCCGACGAGTTTCTCGCCCAACATCAGGTCAACCAAGCGATGGATCACCTTCGGGAGGTTGCCAGTCAATATCCCCGTTCGGTACTCCCATTGATGCACATCGGCTCTGCCTATTTTATGTCCTATGAGTTAGGCCCTCCCCGACTGGACAGCGCAATCTCTACCTTCCAATCCGTCCTCCAGCGCAAACCTCACTATGGCCCCGCTCACAATGGTCTGGCTGCGGTCATCAAACAACAACGCTTTTCCTATCTCTACCAGCATGATTCCCTGGAGCAAGTCCTCGACCAAACCGTCATTTCCGATCCTGAGAATTTCAAAGCGGTATTCTCGGATTTGGATCAATACCCTGGGGATCGGGTAGCCAAGATGGTGTGGAATCAATTGTACAGCAGCGTGGTCTATTTCCCTTTTCTGCAAAAACTCAAGCGGGAATTCGTCATTCCGCCCCTCCACCAAGATTTGGCGCTGGCCATGGATGAGCCCTATTTCCGGGGAGGCACCACCTTCGACAACCGCCAATGGATGGACATTCGGGGCGTGGGCAGTGGGGCAACTGGCATCGAATATGTAGAGCGGGGCGCTCATTTGGAACGGAATGTCACCTTGCACGAGTACGTCCACCTTTTCCACGGCAGTTTGTTTACGGACGAAGAGATGCGGGCCACCCGCGAGCGCTACTATCACGCCATGGAGCATGATTTGACCCTGGACTACTATTCCGCCAACAACGAATTCGAGTATTTGGCCCAGACCTATACCGCCTACTTTCTCCCCGTCAAAGTCCACCCACTCAATCACAAAGCCCTCAATACGAAGAGCGATCTCAAAGCCAAAGATCCGCTGCTGTATGAATGGCTGGATCAACTGGTGAACAAACAAGAAGCCTACCTCCGGGGAGACAGTTCCGCCATGGCTGACACCTGGGCCCAGACCTACCTACAGTTGGCCAATCAAGCCATTGGAAGGCAAGCCTGGGAGGTCGCTACTGCCTATTTGGATACCGCCTGGACCTGGGATTCCACCTATCTTCCCTTGTTTTTGGCTCAGGCTAGGCTTGCCAAAGCGCAAGACAAATTTCTGCAAGCCAAGCGCTGGCTGAGACAGGCAGAACAAAAGCAGCCCGATCACGCGCCCATTTTTCAGGCCCAGGCCCGATTGGTGGAAGCGCAGTTTCTAGCGGGAAAACGCCCCCTAAAAGTGGCCCGAACTCAGTGGCTGGCTGCCTACCGACAAGCAGAGGAATTGGAGAACGATTGGCAACTGCGGGCAGAACTCAATCAAGCCTACGTCCGGGGATTGATGAATTGGGGCATGGTCTTGGAAGCCATCGAACAGGCAGAGCAATATGCCACAGATGCCCCCACCGTCTCCACGTATCTGCGGGACAAACGCCTGGAATCAGAAGTATTTGCTCGCTTTCAACGCGCTCAGTTGGGCTATGTGGCGGATCAGGTGGCTTTTTTTCAACAACAGGTAGCTCTCCGCCCGCAAGACTACAGGCTGTTGCACCAATATGGGGAAGTCCTCCTGTTGGCGGGGGAATATGCAGCGCTGGATACCACCATGGGCACGGCCTATGCCTTGCTAAAAAGTACCGGGCAAACTCATTGGCCGCTCTTACAAGTCCTGGTCAAGAGTCAGTTGGCGCAAGGGGACACTGCAAAGGCCAGGGAATTGATTCAGCCGGTCTTGGCGGCGAAAGGCCTGCGCGCGAAACGGGAATGGGTCGAACTGCTGGTTCAGTTGGGGGAAGGGGAAGTAGCTGCCGAATGGGTAGGCGCAGCCTCGGAGCCGAAATTTCCTGCCCCCTTCGCCCAATATCATTACCTCCAGGCCCTCCTTGTCCAGGAAACAGATCAGGACCTCTTTCAGCACCACTTGATTCAAGCCTTGAAACAAAATCCCTATCATTTTCCGGCAAGGATGAAGTTGGTCCAAAGCCTGCACGCCTCAGGTGCTACGGCGCAGGCCAGAAGTTGGGCGCGACAGGGGATCAGTTTGCCTTTGCCTGCGGGCCCGTACTGGCAGGAGAGGTTGTTGCCGTTCACGAAATGAGGGGCGGGAGGAAAGAAGCATTCCATTTTGCAGGTTTCGTTTGTAATTTTGTGACACCAAACGCGAGTCAGAGCCTTGCGGCAGGCGATGTTACTTGATGTTTGCGAGTGGTACCTTGACTATTTTCCGAATGCAATTCGGTGCTACATGTTGAACCTTGACCCCTGATCCCTATACATCCCCCACCCCCCTTCTCCATCTCTTCCATCTGCCGCACAAAGGTGCTTTTCTTCGAAAAACAACTCTCAGCCGAATGCAATTCGTTGCTACAATTTTGCCCCTTGCCCCTTGCCCCCTGCCCCCTGCCCCCTGCCCCCTGAACCCTGAAATTTGACCCCTG
>JBCCCJ010000940.1:0-3313 GCA_039033615.1 Bacteroidota bacterium | reverse complement strand
CTGGCGGCAAACCTACACCAATGGTTACCTCGACACCGGAGTCGGTGCAGTAGCTCTGGAAGATGGTTATATCCTCGGCTTGAACAAGAGTGACGCAGATGCTAATCTGGATATCGTACTTATACGCTGCAACCTGCACCCAGATGGAATCATAGCGCGCCCGAAAGACCGGATTGTTGTAGTTGTTTTTCAGCCAATCCTCGTGATGGCCATTGAGGGTGATATATAATCCCCGCGAGAGTCCCCAATCGACCACTTCCTCTACTCGATTCATCCAGGTGCTGTCGATGGCAAAAGGCGCACTTTGCCCAGTATGCAGATCCCAGCGGACTGGCACCCGGACGTTGGTAAAGCCCGCACTCACATAGGCATCAAAATAGGATTCCTGGGCGGGGCCATTGTTCCACGCACCTTCCGTAGGAGGTTCCAGGGTATTCCCCAAATTGATCCCCCGTCCCATTTCCGAGATGGCCACCTGAGGAGTCAATTGAGCGAAGAGAGATTGGCAGAAAAAAGTAACGCTGAGCAGCAATAATAGGTAGGAGTTGTTCATGATGGTTCTGGTGAAAAAGGTCCATTTACGTAGAAGAGGCACCAGAACTTCGGTTTTACTATTCCTATTTCTGAAAAGCTATCATTTCTTTCAACAAAAAAATTCCCTGAACTCCGTTCCTCAATGGCCTAATTGGGCTGACAGGATCTCCAAGATGGACAAGATTGATGTCAATTACCATGGTATTTGTAGCAGAATGAACAAGATCATTGTTTGACCCCTGACCCCTGACCCCTGACCCCTGTTATCCCCGTTCCCACAAAAAGCCATCCAACCAGATCCGCAGAATGCCTTGCTGACGACGCCGAAGGAAGAAATAATATTTCGCGTCATTCGGCAGGCGAATGGTCTCATAGGCCAGCAGGCCTTCTGCTCCCCCATCCAGATGAAAATACAGCAAGTGGCCGTAGGGAAAGCGCACCGAATCCTGCATGTGCAGCGTATCCAGAGCCAGAATGACCGAATCCCCTTTGAAGCCCACCCGAAAGGTCGGCGCTATTTCCGGCAAACTGTCCACCAACCATCTACTCACCTTTGGCACGCCCCACCCTAGCGCATAGTCGTAGTAGGGATAAAAATGCCCCATTTCCCGAATGCGTTGCGCCAATTCGGTCGGAAGGGTCTCCGGTTGCTGTTGGAGGTAGCAAGCTGCCAGTCCGGTAATCAAAGGCGCAGCAAAAGAAGTCCCTGCGTTTTCGTCGTATGTGCCCTTGCCCTTGGCGGTGAGCACAAAGCCCGGCGCTGCCACATCCGGTTTGGGATGGCGATTGGCGTTGGGGCCGAGAGAAGAAAAGGGATTTCGCTGTGGCCACACGGGCAGGGAGCCGCCAACCGACAATACCTCCGGCGCATCTGCCGGGGCTCCCAAGTACTGCCATTTCTTTTTGCCTTCGTTCCCCATCGACGCCACCACCAGGATGCCCTTCTGAGTTGCGATTCGCGCCGCCCGACTCACCGGAGCAGTATTCCCATCCATGTCCGAATAGGTGTAGCGCTTGAAGGTGTAGGTCACCGATGAATTGATCAGGTCCGCCCCGTGCCGATCCGCCCATTCTGCCGCTGCCACCCAATGATCTTCCTCAATCGCCTTCTCCCGCCGACGGTGCTCGATCCGCGCCAGCAAAAACTCCGCTTCCGGCGCGCCCCCCAAGTCTTTTCCTTGATACTTGCCCGCAATGCAACTCATCACCTCCATGCCGTGATGAGAATGATGGTACACCCCGCTATCCCCCTGATAAAAATCCCAGGTTCGCAGGATGCCCCCTCGCGCCCGCACCTCTGCCAGGGCCGGATGGGTATCCGCCTCCAGGAAACCCGCATCCAGAATCGCAATCCGCATTCCCTTCCCATTCAGTCCCGCCGCCGCCAGCTGATCCAACTCCATCAAGTTGCGGGTCAAGGAAAGCAGGGTATCGAATCTTGGTTTCTTTACTGACATTAGTTCTCTGACTTCTGCCTTCTGACCTCTGACTTCTCCTCTTTGGGCGAGCCCCCAGCCGGACAAAGTCGCCGTCTGGGGTCGGTCCCTTTCGGAGTTCGCTGTCGCTCCGTCCTCCGCTTCGCTGCGGACCCTCCCTTCGGTCGGCCCTCCAGGCACCTCTCGCGATGTTCCATTCGAAGCCACTTCTCCCGCCCAGGCAAAGGGCACCACTGCTCGCACAAATTTCCAGTCTGCGATTTGATTTAGAGCCGCTGGACTGGCCTCCACACTCACCGCATTCAACCAACGACTGCGGTGTCTGACTTCCTGCACTTCATCCGCGACAGCTGCCAGATACTGCTCACTCACTGGCCAATCCAACGAATCAGATTCGGGCAAGCCCAGGCGAGTCTTCCGCGCCAGAGCTGCCGAATCAAAATAGGCCTCCGCCCGAAATTCTCCTTCCGCTTTATCGGTGAAATACACCCACGCCAATTGAGATTCCTGCGCTGAAAGCGAGGAAAATGCCCCCCCAATTACCAACAAACAAATGCACCATTTAACTAACTCCATGTTTCAAGTTAGGCTTTTTCCTGTGTATGTTTGTGTACTTGACCTAACAGCTTTTTTGGGTTTGTGGGTCGGAACAAGCTGTTAGGTCTGAAAAAGCCCCAACTATGAGCCCCCAACAAGAAGCATTCATGAAAGAAGCGCTCCGACTGGCAGAAGAGAATGTCGGTTCGGGCGTAGGTGGTCCCTTTGGTTGTGTGATCGTGAAGGATGGAGAGATCATCGCCCGCGGTCAGAATCGCGTAACCGAGACGATCGACCCAACTGCCCATGCAGAAGTGGTCGCCATCCGGGAAGCCTGCCAGCACCTCAACAGTTTTCAGCTCACCGATTGCGAGGTCTATGCCAGTTGTGAACCCTGCCCCATGTGCCTGGGCGCGATCTATTGGGCCAGACCCAAGGCGGTGTATTTCGCCAATCGGCGGCAAGATGCTGCCGCCATCGGCTTCGATGACGAATTCATCTACAAAGAGATCGAACTCCCGCCCAATGAGCGCCAAATCCCCATGATCCGAGTGGACATTGATCAAGCGCTCAGTGCTTTTCAAATGTGGCAAGAGGACGGGGATAAAGACTTGTATTGATGATGATTCCTGTAGGGGGTTCCCGTAGAAAACCCTCAATAGAGCCTTGATTTTCAGTGAATCTCAGCCATACAAAGAATGAAACATGACATGTAAAAAAGGCCTATTCTCGGTAAAAAATCTACTTAGGAGGATCTCCCTCGACCTTATTTATATTCTCCATGTGCGGTGGCTATCTATTACTAG
>JBCCCJ010000939.1:0-3324 GCA_039033615.1 Bacteroidota bacterium | reverse complement strand
TCACCTTGAACTCGAATTTCACCGGGGTTACTTCCCATCCCTAAACCCATAGGAACGCCAGAGGAAATTTCTCCATTAGCAAAAGAGCTCGCAGGAAGTTGAAACAACACAACTGCCCCCAACAGAGGAAGTAACAAGGCGAGGCCCACCCAAATGTATAGATGCCGATTTCGCAGGCGAGGATTCATATCGTTGGGGACTAGATCGTGAGAACCCAAATAGAGGGCCGAAAAAATGAATTCATTGAGCAGCGGATTTATTGGCCTTCACCCATTTTCCTAGGAGAACTGGCCATAAGGCAATGGTACCTGGCATCATCAACAATCGCAAGCCAATCTTGGCGGAAGCCATGCCTTCGTCTACCTTTTGTACGCCCCAAAACACAAACATCACGGAGAAGATGACTCCAATTCCCAGGTAGGCGTACAAGAGAATCGGCAACAACGCTAACATATTCATGCCCCTATGTTAGCATTTTCCCATTCGTGAATCAACCACGCGCGCTAAAATCCCCCAGATGGCCCTCATTTTCTCATTATGGGAACAGGATTCTCATAATGAGAGGTTTTGCCAAAAGATTATCTCAATAACTGACTGATTATCAGCAATCTACTTTTCTTCCCTTGCTTGGTATGGCAATTGTCTCAATGGGAGGACAACACTAAAATTCACATTCATGTTTACCAAACCATCCATCATCATTACGGTCCTGGCGCTGACGATCAGCTTATTTGGCTGTAATCAGGATAAACTGGACCAACTCAACAGCCAAAATCAACAACTTCAGTCGGATCGTGCTCGTCAGGATTCTTTGCTGAATGATTTCATGGCAACTTTCAACGCCTTCGAAGAAAATCTCGAGCTCATCAAAGAGAAAGAGCAACTCATCAGTCTAGAAGCCAAGGGCGCGGAGATGCGCACCGAAGCCAAAGATCAAGTGATTGAGGATATTCAAATGATCAATGATCTCTTGGATCAAAACCGTCAAATCATCGACGAACTCACCCAAAAGGCTGAGTCAGCCGAAGTCAAAGCGGGAGAATACCAACGAATGATTGGTCGCTTAAACAAGAAACTCGCTGAACGCGACACCGAAATCACCGATCTGAAGGACGAACTGGCCAATATGGAGTTCAATGTGGAAAGCCTCAATGGACGCCTGGATACCTTGAGCAATCGCTCTCAAGAGTTGGCTCGTCTGACCCAGGAGCAGAGTGAAATGCTGTTGAACCGGGAAGATTCTCTCCGGGAACAAACCGACATGCTGACGGCTCAAGCGGAGCAATTGAACACCGCTTACTTCGTAGCTGGTTCCGCCAAAGAACTCAAGCAGTTTGACATCCTGGCCTCTGGTCGTCAAGTCAATCGCGACCTTGATCAGTCCAAGTTCACTCAAATTGACATCCGTGAAATTCAGGAATTCTCCCTGGAAACCAAGAAGCCCAAACTGATGACCAATCACCCGACTGACTCTTATGTCTTCGTGGATGAGAACCAAGATAAGACCTTCGACAAGCTCGAAATCACCAATCCAGAGAAATTTTGGAGAAGCTCCAAGTACCTGGTGTTGGTTACGAATTAACCTCTGAGAGGAAGGTTCTTCCTCCCGTTCTTTAGACTGTCCTGCTAGTCAGAAATAGTAATAGTGGCTACAGGCGAGATCAGATGGAAACAGTTCATAGCTCTTCCGATTCTACGCTTGTAGCTTTTATCCTAGAAATTGCGCTTAAGTACATTCCATCGTTAGGTAGACAGTCCCCGTCCAGAGTAATTTGGGCGGGGCTGGTTTTTTCTGTTTCGCAGAGAATCTTATCTTCGAAATTCAGCCGAATGGAAACGCGCACCAAAATTCTGGAAATGGCCCGCTTGATGTTCAACGAACAAGGGGCTTCGCAGGTCTCTAGCCGCCACGTCAGTGAAGCCTTGGGGATCAGCTATGGGAATCTGTGTTATCATTTTCCCAAAAAGGACGAGTTGATTCTGCAGTTGTACCACGACATGCAGGCAGCACTGGATGCTGAAGTGGCCCAGTTGGAGGCGGAGATCTATCAATTCGACTTCATGATCAAAAGTCTCCGCCAAATGCTGGCAGTATTGCTGAAATACAAATTCGTTTCCCTTGAATTGGCCAGCCTGGTGCGGCGCTTCCCTTTGATCGCCGAGCACGTCCGCAAGCAGCAGCAAAGTCGTCTCTTCATTTGCCGGGCGATCTACGCGTTTTTGATGCAACGCGGCTACCTCAAGGCCGAACGCTTTCCTGGTCATTACGACCTGTTGAGCCACAACATGATCATGATCCTCAACAGTTGGATCGTAGATGCAGAACTCTTTTACCAAGGTCCGGAGGAAGGGAAGATCGAATACTATTTGGGGTTGATTTATCGCTTTGTCAGTGCCTCACTCACTCGCAAGGGAGTGGAGGCCTTTCAGAAGGTGTATGGGGGAGAACCCAACCTGTTTTCCCACCAATCTTCCAGTAGTGAGATCAAAAATGCTGGTCAATGAGGTCTGTCAGCATCTCTCCAGAAAGTGGCTTATGCCGAAAATCATCAATCCCCTCCCACTCTTTCGCTCGACTTTCCTCATCTGGATTTAGGCTGGTCGTCAGCAATACCAGCACAGTCCCACGGGTCGCCTTGGGCAGCCGTTGATACTGTTCCATGAACTCCCATCCGGTCATGCCAGGCATATTGATATCCAGGAAAATCAGATCTGGGGGAGCCAATTGCTGACTTTCACGATGTGCCAATCGTTCCAAGGCTTCGTGCCCCGATTGACAGACCACGACTTCTGATGTACAATTGGTTTCTTCGATGATCAGTTGGTGAAAATAATTGGTCGGATAATCATCATCCACCAAAAAGATACAACTGAGCTTAGCCATGTGTTTTCTGTAGGGTGAACCAAAAAGAGCTGCCGTTTTCTGGCTGTGAATCTACTCCAATCTTACCTTGGTGGCTGTCCACAATTTTTTTGCATTGCGCCAAGCCGATCCCCGTTCCCTCAAACTCTTCTCTGGAATGAAGACGATGGAAAATAGCAAATATTTTCTCCTGATGTTCGGGTTGGATCCCTATTCCATCGTCTTTGACTACAATTTTCCAATTTTTTTCCTCCTTTTCTGCGAAAATCTGAATGTAAGGTGCCGTACCCTGATGCCGAAACTTCAAGGCGTTGGTCAATAGATTTTGAAACAACACCCGAATGCCTAGCGGGTCTCCCATGACCATTGGCAAGGAATTGACCTCGACGATTGCGTTGCTTTCCTCAATTCGGTAGCTCAGGTCCTCCAGAACTTCTGCGACTTAGTTCTGAGGTAGGCAT
>JBCCCJ010000938.1:0-3325 GCA_039033615.1 Bacteroidota bacterium | reverse complement strand
GCGCAATCGGATGTTTCTCCAGCAAAAGGATGCTGAAATGATGGAATCTATTGTGGGAGAATACGCAGGTTTGGATAAATCTGTCACCGCGACCACCGAGCAGCATCCAGAAGTTGTGCAATACCACTGCACGGACTGGGACTTTATCCTCAGTCGCGCAGAACTCAATGGCATGGTGGTCAACGTCAAGGATAGTAAACTCACTGTCGAGCCTCCTACTACTTCAGGTTCCGAAGTGTTGACCTTCACCTACGGGGCAAATTTGCTCGCGTTTGAGACCGAAATGGACGTTCGGACCCAATTTCAAGCCACCAAAGCCACCGCCTGGAGCTATACCGATCAGCAATTGATCGAAGAGACAAGTAGTGAACCCTCGGTGCCTCCTCACGGCAACCTAGGTTGTAAGGATCTGGGGCAAATCCTGGACCTTCAGGAATACGAACTGGTCCACGGGGGGAAAGTAACCGACCAGGAATTGAAAAACTGGGCGGATGCCATGCTGCTAAAAAGCCGTTTGGCGAAGATTCAGGGGCGTCTGCATAGCCAGGGTAGTCTCCTGGTGCAGCCCAATACCCTGGTACAGATCGCAGGGCTGGGTGATCGCTTCAATGGGCTGGCTTTTGTCTCTGGGGTGCGCCACGAAATTCGGAATGGCAATTGGCTGACCTGGACGCAAGTGGGCCTGTCTCCGGACTGGTTTGCCGATCGGCCAGAGATCCTCGCTGCTCCAGCTTCGGGTTTATTGCCTGGCATTCGGGGCTTACAGATTGGGGTGGTGCTGCAAATTGAAGAGGACCCCGATGGGGAAGATCGCATCTTGATTCAACTCCCCATTGTCGATCCGCAAGGAGAGGGCATATGGGCGCGGGTCGCGAGCATGGATGCGGGAAACGAGCGAGGGATGTTTTTTCGGCCCGAAGTGGGAGATGAATTGGTGGTGGGATTTCTCAACGATGATCCTCGCGACCCCATCGTATTGGGGATGCTCCATAGCAGCCAACTTCCTGCGCCGCTTCAGGCAGAAGCTACCAACCCTGAAAAAGGCTACATCAGTCGGGAACAACTCAAACTGTTGTTCAATGATGAGGTCAAAAGCATCACCTTGGCAACTCCAGGCGGGCACAGCTTGGTCATGGATGATGAGGGGGGAGCCATCGAAGTCACGGATAGCAACGGCAATACCCTGACGATGGACAGCGCTGGAATCACCCTTAAAAGCGCCAAAGACCTGATCCTGGAAGCCCAAGGCAAAGTTACGGTAAAAGCTACCCAAGACCTGAGTTTGGAAGGCATGAACGTGAACGCCAAAGCTAGTGCCCAGTTTAAAGCTACTGGCAATGGAGGGGCAGAAGTGTCCACCAGTGCGGTGGCCGTGTTGAAAGGTTCCTTGGTTCAAATCAACTGATTGTTACACACCTCATATGACAGATTCGAACGCATTTTTAGGCAGTGGATGGGGGTTTCCCCCCACCTTCGACAATCGCTCCGGCACGGTACAGTTGGTGCAGGCCGAGGCGGACATTGCCCAGAGCCTGGAGATTCTGCTATCCACTGCCTTGGGAGAACGGGTCATGCAACCGACCTACGGCTGCAACCTTGACAGCCTGCTCTTTGATACCTTGTCTGAATCGACCATCACCTATATCAAAGATCTGGTCGAAACGGCCATTTTGTACCACGAAGCTCGGATTGAACTAGAAAAGGTGTCCCTTTCGCTTGATGAACAAAACCAGGGGAAGGTGCTCATTGAAGTCGACTACCTCATTCGCAGTACCAACTCTCGCGCCAATTTTGTCTATCCCTTTTACCTAGAAGAAGGCCTCCGTCAACCATGAATTCCTGCTGCGACACCCCTCATCCGCTGGTGCGAGATGGTCAGAGCCAGGCTCGCCGTCAAGTCCACGCCCTTCCACCGGAACAAATTCCTGTGGATGAGCGACAATTGGCGGATTTCCTGGTGTTTGCCCACCGATTTGCCCGCCAGATTCAGTATTACAACCTTCACAATCAGGTCGAAGGAGATTGGCAAATCTTTTTCCATCGCAGCCCGCCCATCCAACTGGCCCTGATCAGCAAGGCTTCCCCAGAGCAGTTCAAACTCGCCTTCGAGGAGGGACTCCTGAATTTGCCTGAAGAGCCTTTTCAACTCTTGACAGAAGAGGCCCAAGTCCTGATCCAGCCTTTGTTGGAGATGTTGCGCGATTTGGAGGATTGGTACTATGCTTTGCCGAATGCTCACCTGTTGAAGCGAACCCTGCGAGGCTTGATCCAAACTCATCTTCGGCAGGCTCTCCAAACTTTGCTGTCCCTAGAGGCTGCTTTTGAGCCAGGGGTTTCAGCTGATTGGCAGGAGATTTGGGAAGTACCTGCGACAGAACCTGATACGCGCCTCCTCACCAGCCAAAGCCCAGCGGAAGTCGCGGTCATCCTGCAACCGCTGTATCAGATCATCCACCGAAGTTATCGGCAAATCGTCCAAGCTGCGCCCAACTTGCTGACTCAAACCATCAGTGAGCAAAGCGATCATCAACCCCATTTTTCGCTCTTTTTGGCCTTTTTACGCTTGATGGATCACGCTCGAAGTGATCTCAATCGCATGACTCAGCGGCACCTCGACCATTATTATCAGTCCATCTTGGGGCTGCAAACCAAGCCCACCGAGCCTAACCAGGTCCACGTGGTGTTGGAGTTGGCTCGTCAGGTAGATCAGCATAAGGTCGAGGCAGGTACCGTCTTTTTGGCGGGTAAAGATGCCAATGGCCAGGATGTGCTCTATCGGAATCCAGAAGAAGTCGTGGTGAACAAAGCCCAAGTGGTGGATATGAAGGGGGTATTTGTCAACCGACTGGAGAAAAATGAAGCCATCGCTGGTCAACCCCCTATTTCCGGGGTTCACACTTCTCCCATTGCCCCATCCGAAGATGGCCAGGGAGCAGAATTTCCCAAGACCAAAGCGGTCAAGAGCTGGCAGCCATTTGGTAATACCGAAAGACCGCAGGCAAAGCTGGGCTTTGCAATCGCAGACCCCGTCCTACAGATGGCAGAAGGAAAGCGAACGGTCAGCTTTCGATTTGAGGTAGAAGGGGTTCATCCAAAGCTGACCCTAGCCCTGCTGAAAGATGTGTTTGTGGTCAGTTTTAGTGGAGAAGAAGACTGGCTCTATGCTCATCCAGAAGAAGTCAAGCTTGTGGCAGTCTCGGTCAACACCTTGGAAATTCAGGCAGTTTTGCGCGCTGACCAACCCGCTGTGGTCGGCTTTCACCCAGGCCTGGCGGGGGCGAAATTGGCTACCACTCTCCCGGTAGCTCGCCTATTGCTGAATCCG
>JBCCCJ010000937.1:0-3334 GCA_039033615.1 Bacteroidota bacterium | reverse complement strand
TTTTTCAGTATCACTTAGAATCTGACGGCGAAGCGCTCTGACCTCTACCAGCGCAGCGGTCTCCTTATTCATAATTTACTCAACCCATATACCCCCACCATCACAATCGAGATCACACTGATCCAAAAGGCCAGATCATAGCCCCTGCCAGGGGTCAAGGCTGTTGGTAAGCGCTGATAGCGAAAATGCAGCGCCACATAGACCACCAGAAAGAGAATCAGGGAAGTCGATAAGCCGCCAATCATGACCATGTACACTGGCAGTTGAATGAAGAGGAACAATGCCCCCCAAATGGCTGGGAAGAGCCAGGCAAGGGTCGCCAATACACGTTTTTGGGTGGCAGGATTTGACAAGTCCACCCAGCCAATCTTATCAAAAGCATCGGCAAAAATCCGCATCCAGGAAGCCAGCGCCCCAAATAAAGTAGAAAACAAGACCACCACCGCTCCGATCAAAAACACCACCCTGGCCCATGGCCCCAAGGTTTCGGTGTACATGGTCGAGAGGATTTCAATCATGTCATAGCCTTCGGGGATGGTTTGGCGACCGTGGAGCACCGCCGCGCCGAGCAGATAAAAAGCT
Source organism: Bacteroidota bacterium (assembly GCA_039033615.1). GTDB lineage: Bacteria > Bacteroidota > Bacteroidia > J057 > J057 > JBCCCJ01. Next base: position 2,752 of record JBCCCJ010000937.1, on the reverse strand, counting down.
GCCGTTACCACAGTATAGACCACCATCGCCAGGATCGCATCCAGGTACATGACCTTGATCCAGCCTTTGGCGCGGCGATTCCAGTCCTCGGTTTGTTCGTGTGGACCGACATAGGTGGCATAGCCTTTTTCCAGGCACCAATAATTGTAGAACATGATTTCGTCCCCTCCTACCCCGGTGAGACCAAAGGCGCCAATCGCCACCAGCAGGGCTTCCGGCGGCAGGGAAAAGGTCAAACCGCTGGCGACCTCGGCCCATTCCAGTGAATAAGGCGTGAATTGTAAGGCAGCTACACAAACCAAGGTTAGCAAAGAAAACAGCCCAATCAGCAAGAGGGAAACGCCCTCGATGAAACGGTAGCTGCCCCGAAACACCAGCACGGATACCGAGGCCGCAACCAGAATCACCCATACCCACTCAGGTAAGCCCCCAATGGCAATGTGCAAGGCGATCGCCACCCCGCCTACGATGCCGCCCACTTGCATGAATTTGGTGAGCATCATCACCAGCCATGCCCAAATCGACCAGTTGGCCTGCCCCAAATTGGGTCCGGGAAGCCGATTGAAGGCCTCCATGACCGTTTCACCGGAATAAATGGCGTGTTTTCCAAACTCTAGTTGCACCGTCACTTTCACCAAGCAACTGACCAAAATCACCCAAAACGTAATGAAGCCAGCCTGCGCCCCAAGTACCGTGGTCGCGATCAACTCCCCTGAACCGACAATGCTGGCAGAGAGGATGAAGCCTGGTCCCAAGTATTTCAATTGATCCCGCAGCCGCACGGGAGGCTCCTGGATGGAGGAGGAAGAAGGGGTAGAAGTAGTCATAGTCAAAGGCATCGGGGAGAATTCATCATTCTCCGACCATTCACCAACAACATACACAAGCTGCTCTCCTTATGCAACGGGTTCAAAGGCTTCCTTGCGGAGCCCTAACCATTCGAGGGCCGAAGCGTGGTAGATATTTGTGAGATCCTGGGGTGGCAGATTCAATTCATCAATGAACGCCCCTATTTCCAGATCGCCTAAGGGGAAGGGGTAATCTGACCCGATGGTCACCCGGCTGGACCCCACGGAATTGAGGACGTAGCGCAACATCACCGGATCATGAGTGATGCTGTCCACCCAAAAATGACCCAGGTAGTCTCTCGGCGGCACGGGATTGTCGATGGCCACCAAATCCGGGCGGCAGTTGAAACCGTGCTGCACCCGCCCGATGGTCGCTAGAAAGGCACCACTCGCATGGGAAAACATCACCCGTAACTTGGGGAAGCGCTCAAATACTCCGCCAAAGATCATGGAGCAGGCCGCTCGGGAGGTCTCCGCGGGCATGCCTACCAACCAGGGCAACCAATACTTCTCCATGTGCCGCTTGCCCATCATATCCCAAGGGTGAATCATGATGGCCATATCTAATGCTTCGCAGGCCTCCCAAACCGGATCGAAAATCTGATCGCTCAGGTTGAGGTTGTTGATGTTCGAGCCAATCTGAATGCCGGGAAGATTGAGTTCTTCCTTGCAACGCTGGAGTTCTTGTACCGCCAAATCAGGCGATTGCATGGGGATGGTTCCCAGAGAAATGTATCTGGTGGGATGGGTCCGCGCCAACTCTGCAATGTCGTCGTTCAAAAAACGGGACAATTCGAGGGTATCTTTGGGTTTGGCCCAATAGCTGAACATCACCGGGATGGTACTCACCACCTGCACGTGGGTACGGTGGGTTTCGTATTCCTCGATGCGAATATGGGGATCCCAGCAGTTGGCTTCAATTTCCCGGAAAAAGACATCGCCTTTCATCATGTTGGCGAAGCCGGGGCGGTGATGATCTAGGTAGATGAAATCACCGTAGCCAAACTTTTCAGCAAAGCGCGGCAGATGCTTAGGAATAATGTGAGAGTGCGTGTCAATTTTGAGCATAGTTGCGGTGCGTCGAATCAGACCATTCCGCAAAATACTCAGGACCACCCGGAATTGGAAGGAGGAAATGGGTCAAAAATCAGAATCATCAAACCAGCTGATGGCTTGCCAGGCTTCGATGGGGCTGTCGCGACGAATCTCAAAACGAGCCCGGCCAGTACCGGAGAAGACGGTCTGCTCGTCTTCCTGTATGGTGAGGTTGAAATTTCGCACTACCAAGCCCAGGGTATCGAGGGTATCCAACTGAATGTAGTAATTCCAGTCGAGGTTGATTTGCTGAACCGATTGAAAGAGATTATAAGAAATCTGCAGCTCGGTAGCCCTGTCCCACTCGATGTCCTGCCCGAGGTCTGGATCGTAGTAGGTAAAAATGAAATCCTCAGAGAACAACCGACCATAGAGGGTCGTGTCCCGCAATTCGTAGGCATTCTGAAACAGTCGAAAGAAGCCATCTACCGAAGTCGGATCTCCCAATAGGTTGACATTTGCCAGCCCATCCGGTGCGTAGTTAGGGGCAAAAGGATTGCAGCTGAGGAGACTCAACAAACTCGCAAATAGGAAAACAGCGAACGGTCGTGCAAGTTTCATGGACTCAATATAAAAAAAGTAGTGCTGTGATGGGTCGATTTTTTTGAACAGATATTTCCCAAAACCGTCATCCTACCCTTAGTCTCAGCTTGAATCACATGTTGCCACTCAACAAAGGGACGTTTGTCTCCATTGTTCCGTACTATACATGATTCCTGCAGGAAAATCTGGGAACTTCCGCTTCATTCATTGCTTTCACAAGCACCAATGTGATCTACCATGAATCAATTCACCCAATTGTTTCCCCA
>JBCCCJ010000936.1:0-3337 GCA_039033615.1 Bacteroidota bacterium | reverse complement strand
GAAAGGAAAAAGAAGAACTATTCATAGGATTCATACTCAAGCGATTCCGAATCGAGGAAATCTGCCACCTTGAAAGTGAAATTCACGTCCCGATGCTCTGTATCTGCTCCCCCATGCCAGGTATAGCTGAAGAGACAATCTTCATAAAACTCCACGTAGTTCAATTCTCTGACGATCATTTCCAGGATTCGCTCACTGAATGGTTCCAGGAGTTGGTCTGATTTTTCCAGAAGTTTAGAGCTGTTGTCGATCTGAATACGGAGGGTGTAGATGACATCGTCGTCTTCTTCCCGTTCTTCTTCCGGGGGGTAACTTTCTTCGCTGACGTACACCAAATCAGCATCCAAGGTGCGCAAATAGGCTCGGACCTTTTCTTCGTCCCCAGACCAATACAGGAGATCATCTAACTGGACTCCTTGGACATATTCTTCTCTGTCCGGTCGGGGATCACAGCCGCTATACAGCAGCGCACCTAGCACCAGCGTCAACACAAATGGAATAGGAGGTATGCTCATAAAACGAAAATACCGCTTTTGAAAAGCGGAAGCAAGGTGAGGGGAAAGGAAGCAGGAAACAACAAACAAGGGAAAAGCGAATGTGCTTTTCCCTTCCTTACATCAGAATTACCAGCCAAAATTCATCGAGTTGGAGCCAATAGCTCCGACCTTCGGGGATGCATAAGCAAACATGAATACCCGAAGGGGCAGACTCAACAGTCTGTCAATGCATTTTCATTAATTTGAATAAGCGGGTGCTCTCAGGGGTGATCAATTTGATCAAGTACAAGCCCTTGCGAAGTTCGGCACCCGTTTCGTAAATGGTTTGGCCATTTTTGTGAAAGCGGTAGATCGTCGCTGGAATGGGATCGCCAGCAGCATTGAATACTTCAATTCGAAGGCGGGGATGGTTGCTGATGTGTCGGAACACTTCAGGCTCCTGAGAGGAGAGGACGGGGTTAGGAGTAGAAGAAAGTGGTTTAAAAGAAGTAAGTGGCAAATAGAACAAGGGTAACAACAGGCAAATAAGGACGGAAATGCGAATCATCGCGAAGAATGTGTTAGGGAAAAATTTGGCGTTCTTTCTCTATACTAACTGCTTCAGGCTGGTGAATATTTTCCGAAATCATAAGAATGTAAGATCGTTTGATGTTTTGAGAATAAAAAAAATCACGAGTTTGATGGATGGCGAAAAAGGAAAGATAATTTGCTTGAATAGATGGTCAAATTTGAGCCTTCTCCCGTCTTTTCGTTTGATCAAGTATGTAAGGATTTTGCCATTCACGACTTATTTTCTTGGAAACCGTAGATTTCAGCAGAGAAATTGCCTGATTGATCAAAAAAAAGCGAGGATTACCGTTCAGGACAGGCATTTCTCGAAGAAAATTCCCTATCTTTTTTTTGAAGTTACTCATAGACCAAGAAGCTCTGATCTGCTATGTGGGAAAGAAGGAACGCCTTGTTGTTGTTTGGATTCATTGTTTTTGTATCAACCATCGGATGGAGTCAGGAAATCACAGATGATCGACTGGTGACAGTCAGGCCTGAATATGATTCGGCAGCCTCTATGGTGATTTCGGATCCAGCCTTGTATCTAGAGGGATGGGACACCTTGCCCCAAATCCGGTTTTGGCGGAAAGTGATTTCCCTACAACCAGATTCCAGCTACCTCTCTTTGGCGGATACCCGGGAGATCCTACACACCTTTTCTACCTTGGGCTATGATTCGTTGGAAAGAGACGAAAAGCGCTATTTCAAAGATAGCTTGCGAGCGCATTTTAACCTTCCGCAGGAAGCCAAAATATACGTTACCTACGGCAAAAGCGACTTTTATCAGCTGCGACCAGTGATTCCCTCAATCGGGAAGGCCATTCCGATTTTTACCAAAGAAGGCGTAGATCCCTGGTACGCGCAGGCAATCCTTTTGATCGAAAGTCCTGGCAGACTGGCAGAATCTCCCACCGGAGCGTATGGGCCTTTTCAATTGATGAGATACGTGGCAGTTTCCCAAGGCCTGACAGTGAACCGAGACCTAGACGAGCGTGCGGTCTTTGCCCGGGCGGCCATGGCTTCTGCCGGCTACTTGGGAAGAATTTGCATTCCTGAGGCCCGAAAGATTGTCGCGAGAAGAGGGCTATCTGTTTCAGAATCAGATATTTGGTTTCGCCTTCTGGTACTCCATATCTATCATGCAGGAGCTGGCAACGTTTCGGGAGCCTTGCGACAAATCCCTCGCCATATCACGGGAATGGAATTGATCCGAATTCTCTGGAAGACTCGGTACCGAAGATTTGGCAATGCCTCACAGAACTACTCTCAGGTCGCACTCGCTACCCTCTTGGAGTTAGATCGCCTCATCGCAGAAGAGTACGAACAAATCTGTTTGGATCAAGAAGAGGAGTCGGATTAGTGGTCTGTAACGCCTAAAATCCCGTACGCTTGAAGCTTTGCTCCTTCATGTATTTTCCGTGATCTGGGTGATTGCAATTTTTGCGAGGATCTCCCATGAATACTCTGCAGGAGGAGAGCAAGAGGCTGGCGGCAAAAGCCAAGATGAACAGCCAAGCAACGGGACGGATGAATCGTTTCATAATCGAAAAAGTTGATGGTTCCAAGCTAGGTAATAATAGCAAACCATGCCAGGCAGATGCCTGGCTCAGCTTACCTATTTCTTTACTTCTTTAAAGCCGTTTTCCCCTACAATGGTGTCGATGGCGGTCATCAAATCCACCATTTCCTGGGGTACATTGAAGCGACATACCACCTTATGGGTCGTTCCGCTTTTACGAACTTCCAGACTACTGGTAGGTAAGTCCATGATGTTGGGGTCGTCGTAGCGAGCTTCTCGCTCCCAAAAATCGGCCGCTTCGATGGCTTCGTATATAGCTTTGACTTCTTTGCTACTGATGGTTTTGGTGAATTGTCCAACATTGGGGACAAACATTTGCCCCTCATAAGCCACATTGCCTTCCCGATCTACAAATAAGACGTAGGAAGGACAACGCCCTTTACAGCCAGAACGAGTGAGGATCAACTGAAAATCTTCGGGAATTGTTGAAGGTACTGCTGCTTCTTGACTGCTTTTACAGGCCATAAGGCTCAACAGAAAGGCTATTACTAGGGGCCAAAAATGATTCATGATAAAAGGAAATTAGCTGTTGGAAAAAGGATTGCCCACTTGTAGGCAAATAGCCTTTGCGTGGACAATAGGGCGAATGTAAAAAAGTCTATGTATGCATACCAGAAACTAACTTTGATTAATTTTGTCTACCTTTTGGATAATTTCATATTAGGACTCTTCTTTCAAACTTTTCTACATTCATATTGAGTATTTGCAATTT
>JBCCCJ010000935.1:0-3339 GCA_039033615.1 Bacteroidota bacterium | reverse complement strand
GGGGCGTATTCCCTGCGCCTAATAGGCGGGCGATGAATCGCTCACTTCCAACCGGAATGTCGTAGTAGCGATAGATGCCTGAGACCGTCGGATCTTGTTTGACAGGATCAGAATTCAATTGGAATTCAACGCCAGTAACCAAGGTGGTATCTCCGGTAACGCTGTATTCGATCTTGACCATTTTATTGTCCACCGTAGAGCCGTCGATGGGCTTTTGGATGGTAACGGTTGGTTCGCCGATCCACTCCATTTCAACCATGGCCCAGGCGGAAGAATCTCCATCTACGTCATTGATCTGATAGAAGAAAGTATCTGCTTTGGTGGCAGAGCCATCCTGGGTGTAGGTTACTTTTTGGGTACCTGCATCAAAGGAAACCGTTCCGTTGGAAGGAAGCACTTTGAAGGCAAAGCTGCTCAAATCCAATGCGTCATTGGAATAATCATTGGCAAAGACATCGACTTCAACGGCCTCGTTCAAGGTGTAGATTTTATGATCTTCTACCACCAATGGGGCACAGAGAGGGAAAATATCATGTTGGAAATTGGCAGCCAGACCTTCGGGGTCAGTGACCGTCAAATAAACTCGATACCAGTAGGTCGGACCATCACATCCAATGGGGGAAATGAGGGTAGAAGAAGTCTGGTTGTTATCAATGGGCTCGGGGTGAGTGTGGTTGTCGTGGTGCAAAACCGCTTGCCAAGCAAAGGTCAAATCCCCGATCACGTGCTCTGCGTCAGAAACGACTGCACTCAACGGCAAACTCTCTGGACTGATGACCGAGTAGGTGCTGATGCCATCCAGGCTGGTAGAACTGATGACCGGAGGCGTATTGTTGAGATAGATTTGCATGGTGGTGCTACTGCTCAGGCCTCCTGGATCAGTTACTGTCAAGGTTACCGTGAAAGTCGCAGCTCCACTTCCTACCGTAGAAAACGTATGGCTAGGCGATGCAGCAGTAGAAGTAGGGCTTCCATCTCCAAAGTTCCAAAGATAATCCAGGGGGTCGATGTCAGGGTCAGAGGAACCTGTCCCGTCGAAGGTAACTGTCAGGCTATTGGAGGCACTATAATAAGCGTCTGACGTAGCATCTGCGGTTGGTACCTGGTTCCCGGTGGGGGAGTAGGTATATTTTCTCACTTCATTGGAGTGGCGAATGTAGAAGATCTCGTCTTTGGTAGGGTGAGAAGCCATATTGATGGGACGACCTACCGTCGCAGCGTCGAATACGCCTACGGAATCTAGTTCCCAGTCTGCGTTAAAGCTGAAGACATTGATCCAGCGACGACCGTAATCTGCATGAAAATAGAGATTTGCGTACTCAGCAGCGTATTGGGAACCTTGGTACCAAGTACCACCGATGGAGGCATTCCCCCGGAACTGATTCCCTTTTGTTGCAGAAGCACCAATGTATTCATAAGTATTGTCGCTCATGGAGGCATAGGCACTGTCCTCAGAGTGTTTCCAAGCTACTGCGGGTCCGTAATAGACCATCAAATCATAGCTGCTAGGATCTATGTTGCCGCCACCACAAGGGTCTGGATAAGAAGGCGCGCTCCCGTTCCAGGGTTGGAGCAATTCTTCGAACTGATAGTGAGTCTGACCACAGCCGCCAGGGGTTGGGGCTTCTAGGTTCAAGGTGTTCTCAGGATCATAGGTGGGGTGTTTGCCCACTCCTTCGTACACCGGCCAGCCAAAGTTCATGCCGCCTTGCTTGACGATGTTCAATTCTTCCCAGGAATCCCATCCCACATCACCGACCATCAATACGCCTGGATTGCCATCAGCAGGGTTGGGAGTGCCGGTGCCTGGCTTCAGCGCCATACGGGAAGGATTCCGTAATCCAAGGGCCCACACTCGGGAGCGAGTAGCTCGGGGCTCTGATGCATCATACCAAGGGTTGCTGGAAACACCATCCCCTGTGCTTTTGTCGATCCGGAGGACCTTGCCATTCATGGAACTCAGCATCTGAGAGCGATAAGAACCAACATTTTCTTCAGGGGTGATGATCCCATCCACAAGGGCCTGGGCCGTGTAGGTACCATGAGCGGCACCTCCTACATCTGTACCGAAGAAACTCGCGCCATCCCCAGTCGAAATCAGCAAGGTTTCATCTTCACCGAAGAGTAGCGTGCCCACGCCATGCGACAAGTGCAGGATGGGAACTCCGGTACTGATGGACTCTCCGAGGAGAATTTGGCGACTGCTGTAGTCAACCGTGGTGTAGCCAGAAGCGGAAGTCGCGGTATAGCGGGTAATTCGACCAAATGCCGCGTCGAAGTACTCATTGGCAGCAGAATTATAAGCTCCGGTGCCATAGTTCATGAAATAGTGCCGATCTACCACATAGAAGAGGTAGATGTACCCATTTGACAAAAAGCTTGGGTCGAGAGCGAACCCTACCAAGCCGAAATCACGCCAATCACCCACTTCTTCGCTGATATCAATCAGGGGGCTGGCTGACTTGTTGCCTGCGGCGTCCAGAATCCAGACGCTACCAGATTTTTCCCAGACATAACCAGTGCCATTGTCATCGAAGACAATGCCCATGGCTTGACCGGGATAGCCGGTTGAGAAAGCCACACTGGAAAAACCAGTTGGTTGTGCAAGGCTAACAAGAGATAGGAAAGAAAGGAAAACGAGTCCTACGAATCTTAACATGATGCTGTGCAGAATAAAAAAAGCGAACGGAGAAAAAATTGAGTAAGAAACCTAATTAACAAGCTCCACGAATTTACGGCAATTTTCACACACATCGGCCCAATTTTGGGCATTTGGCTGTTTTTTAGGGGTAAGTGGCTCAAAAACTGGACGTTTGGTATTCCTTTTTCATGTAAGGTCAAGGAAACGCAGGCTTGCTTTCTGCTTGAGGGAAGGCAAAAATCTTTCTCAAGGATCATTTTTGGCAATTTTGCCTGAAAACCCTAGCCACAAAAAGGGAGTATATAGGCACAGAATCCCTGGATTCTTCCAACTATTGTACACATTTTCTCTTCGTAATAAAGCTTTGATATCGGACATTGCCGACCGCCCGGTCGGCAATTTTTTTGTCGGGCATGGTCTGCGAATCTCTACCTAAATTTAGGTAGTAAAAATTATGTACTTATATTTGCACAAGTGGTCTGATTCCCGAAACATTTTCTCACACCAAAAGTTAAGAACCGGACCGCAGTAGAGATGCGTAGATTTTTTTGCGCACTTATTTTTGGAACCCTACTTAGAATCAGTCTAATTAAAAGTAAGACATGGCCGACGAAAAACTGCTAGCCGATCTGCAGTCAGCGTTTGGGAGTGACCTCACCGCCGCTACTCGGCACTATGTTCAGTTGGGGTTCTTGGAG
>JBCCCJ010000934.1:0-3339 GCA_039033615.1 Bacteroidota bacterium | reverse complement strand
CGTGTAGGGCCTCAGCATGTTTGTCACGGGGCACATGTGCATTCTGATGTCCTGGGTCTACGCATCCACCTCCGACAGTAGCCGCCTGATGATGATGGATCGACGGGATTTCAATAAACTGGGGGTGAGCATCGACGAATTGGTGGAAGGCTACATCCAAACCATTCTCTCAGTCATTGCTATTGACAAGATGGCTATCCAACTCATCAATCAAAAAGGAAAACTTCGAAACCGCCTCTTCCAATCTCTGAATGAAGATCAGGCGTTGATCAACGAAATCAAACAAGCAATAACATGACAGAAATAAACCAACCCATTCGGGTAAAAGACCTGGATTTGTCTCAGGTCAAGGCCGGGAGTACCCAACGCTTTTGGGTACATGTGGTTTCCAATGGCCTGGGGCAACCCATTTTGGTGCCGGTGATGGTGGCCAAAGGCAAACAGGAAGGCCCCATCCTGGGAGTCACTGCGGCGATTCATGGCAATGAACTCAATGGAGTACCTGCGATCCAACGCGTCTTCCGTGATCTCGATCTCCATGAACTCCGTGGCACTTTGGTGGGGGTGCCCATCGTCAACGTGCCCGGATACTTACTGAATCAGCGACGATTCAATGACGACAATGATCTCAACCGATTGATGCCAGGTTCTCCAACTGGCAATATGTCAGAAGTGTATGCCTATCGCATCATCAAAAAAATTGTTCGCCATGTCGAGTATCTGATTGATCTGCATACGGCCAGTTTTGGTCGCATCAACTCTTACTACATCCGCTCTGACATGAGCGATCCCATGACTGCTCGGATGGCCCATCTCCAGAATCCCGAAATCATCGTGGACAACCCTCCCCACGACGGTACCCAGCGGGGAGCGGTCGCTGATCTTGGCATTCCTGCGATTACCGTGGAAGCGGGCAATCCTCACACTTTTCAAAAGGGAATGATTCGGTCAGCCATTACGGGGATCGAAAACGTGATGCGGGAATTGAAGATGCTGGACAGTCCCATTGTGGAGTCCGATGAAGCTCCGGTGTTGTGCGCCCGCTCCTATTGGTTGTACACCAGTGCGGGCGGGGTGCTGGAAGTATTGCCCAGCATCACTCAGCAGGTGGCCAAAGGGGAAAAGGTCGCCATTGTGCGCAATGTCTTCGGCGATCTCATTCGAGAGTATGAAGCCCCCGAGGCGGGGATCGTGATTGGGAAAAGTGTGAATCCCATCGCCCAAACCGGGGCCAGAATCCTTCACCTTGGTATCCTTCCATCCTGACTACCCGCTCTGGTATGCGCTTATTAGTCTTGACCGATCACCTCGCTCATCATTCGCAGGAGAGCTTGTATCCCCTTTTGCGGGAGCTCAGTTGTCGAAATCTCTTCTCCGACATTTCGGTGATGAGTCGGTCCCATCCCAAGAACCAAGGCCTATTTTACCATCACAATGAAACAACAGGTTTTGCTGGCCAGGTGGATCAGGGATTTTTTCCTGCAACAGCTACCTTGTACCTAGAAACCAATAGCCGGGAGGTATGCCTGGAAGACTTTGATTGGCTCTTGCTGCGAATGCCTAAGCCCAATCCCCTGGATTGGTTTGCCTATATGGAACGCGTCTTTCCTGCGCACAGAATGGTGAATCGCCCCGCCGGTATTCAGAAAGTAGGCTCCAAAGCCTACTTGGCTGATTTTCCAGACCTCAGCCCCCGAATGCACCTTTGTCAGTCTTTATCCGACATAGAAGCGCAGCTGGCAAGCGGGGACTGGGTCATCAAACCCCTATTCGAGGCCGGAGGCAGAGGCATCGTTCGTTGGAAAAACCAACGAATCGACTCGGAGGGGCGTAGCTGGAGTTGGCAGACCTTTCAACAGCAGCTGATCCCTTACCTATCTCAAGGCGTGATGTTGGTGGAATATCTGGAACGAGTCGCCGAAGGAGACAAACGCATCCTAGTGGTGAATGGCAAGATTCTGGGAAGTTCTCTTCGCCTACCTGCTCCTGATTCCTGGCTATGCAACGTTTCTCAGGGAGGTACAGCTATCATGGAAGCACCAGATGAACACGAGCAAAGGCTGATCTCAAGTATCTGGCCACACCTAGCCAAGGAAGGAATCGTGATGGCAGGAATTGACACCCTGATGGGCAATCACGGGCAGCGAGTCCTCTCAGAGATCAATGTTTCTTGCCCAGGAGGATGGTATCCGATTGAGATTACTACCGGCAGCCCGGTGATCCCCCGTCTAGCTGATGAGCTGGTATCGGTCCTGCAAGCATCTTGAGGAGTGAAACAATCACATAAGCTCCCCCTTGTCAAAAGGAGGAGCCTTCCTGCCGGCACATCTATCACCCATCATACACACACCATGGGCAGGTTTTTCTCGACATCCCCATTGCTTACATCCCTGGGGGCAAAATCACCCGGTCGATCACATGCACGACTCCGTTGACTGCGCGGTTGTTGGCATCTACGACGATGGCTTCGTTGACTTTGACTGCGTTGCCGACTTCCACGTTGATCTTGCTGCCTTCTACGGAAGCAACTTTGCCAGAGCTGAGGTCATTGGCCTCGATGCGGCCAGGCACCACGTGATAGGTCAGGATTTTGATCAGGGTTGTCTTGTTTTCTGGCTTGAGCAAACTTTCGAGGGTGCCTTCGGGCAGTGCAGAGAAAGCGGCATTGGTGGGAGCAAAGACAGTGAAGGGGCCTTGGCCTTGGAGGGTTTCTACCAATCCAGCCGCTTTGATGGCCGCGACCAGGGTGGACAATTCTCCACTACTAGCGGCCAATCCGACCAGATCTCGGTCATGGCTAGCGGTTGCCGGAGCAGAACGATAGGTAGCCTTGGAGGCCCGCCAGTTGTTGTTGCTGCTTTGGTGAGAAGAAGACTTGCTACCACACTGTGCCCATGCAGCATCAGCGGTGAATACTAGCGCGAAGGCGCTCATCAAAAGGACGATAACTAACTTGGTACGATTCATAAGAATTAGCGTTTGTTGTTTGAAACGTACCACAACTACGAAGTCGGAATACCCGCCAGATCAAGGGGGCAGATTTTTTTTTAAAATAGATTGGATGGGGATTCACGGGAGGCGCGTTACAAACGCTGGCACTTGAACCTCACGAGTTACAAACTCGCGAGAGCAGCAGAATTCGGTTTGTTTGCCACAAACACACGAATTTCCCTCCCCCCGGTCCAGATTTCGGGGAAGCTCGTCTTGCCAAGGGAATCGTTTCTTGCCTCGGCGAATGACCCGAATTGCGGAATGCACCTCCCCATTGGGGCTTCAGGTAGATGGCGCGTTACAAAGGCTGGCACTTGAACCTCACGAGTTGCAAACTCGCGAGAGCGG
>JBCCCJ010000933.1:0-3340 GCA_039033615.1 Bacteroidota bacterium | reverse complement strand
GGCGCATCGCGACTGCCATTTACTGGGATGTTCTTTTTCTGGTGACATCTGACGTACACCCAAGAATTAGCTACCTACCACTTGCTCATCAAGAATATGTATCTTTGAAGGGAGTGAAAGCCTTATCCATGCTGAAAAAAGCGATAAAACTGATGGAAATCGATGCTGCGGTTGATAAATTCAGCCCAGTAACTCCCGATCATCCTTTCTACGTTAGCTTTGAAAATCTCAGAGGATATTTTCAGGAGCAGGCGGTCATGCGGATCCTCAATGTCAGCCAGGAAAAAGGGCAGTATGTGTATCATTTTCAGCCCAATCGCAACAACAAAACACTACTCTTTCTGGCAGGGATGAGGGGCTCAGGAAAAACTTCAGAACTCGCGAAATACAGCCAATTACTGAATTCTCCTCATTGCTTTTTTGTCATCAACTGTAATATTGGGGATCTAGATATGGACAATGTTCAGTACATGGACATCCTTATTTTTCAATTAGAACAATTGCTGCGTCGCGCAGATCAAGAGAAGCTGAAGTTTGACAATTCCATCTTGGAATCCATGTCCGAATGGTTTCTGGAAAGAGTCAAAGAAATCAATCGGAGCCTCCAAGCAAAAGGAAGTTTAGAAGTAGATGGAGGAGTAGGGAGTAAAGAGGCCCCTTTTTCCATCCAGGGATTAATTGGGAACCTTTTGGGGATTACTGTAAAATTACGAGGGGAATTGACTGGTAGTTATGAACGAGCGGAACAGGTGCGGGAAACGTTTCGCAGGAGGTTCTCAGATTTTTCTCAAAAGTTCAACACCTTCATTGAGCAAAGCAACGAACAAATTCGGCGACAGAACAAAGGGCAAGAGATTCTCTTCATTGTTGACGGCTTGGAGCAAACCTTCAGTGCGGAAACCCGTCGCCGAATCATCATGGAAGAATCCAATCGGATTCGACAAATCCGCGCCAACACCATCTTTACCCTGCCGATTGAGTTGATGAAAGAAGAACCCCGCATCCGTCAGTTCAGTGAAATCATTACCTTCCCGTTTGTAAAAATCTGTGAACGTGATGGCAGAGAGGTACCAGAAGCCATGCTCCGATTTCAGGAATTTATTCGAAGAAGGATTGATACATACTTGTTTGAATCGGAGGAGGTGATGCAAATAGCCATCCGACATAGTGGAGGTTCTCCTCGGCAGTTGTTGAGTATCATTGAAAAGGCCAACTGGCAGGCTGATCCTCAAATTGGGAAAATCACCTTGCAAAATATGCAAGAAGCCATTCAAAGGGAGGGAAACGCCTTAGCCCGATACGTGGAGCCTCATGAATTTGACGTGTTGAAAAAGGTCAAGGCCGAGCTGGAAGTCAACGCACCCATCGGTTTTAATGCAGACATCCAATCCCTATTGGATAGAGGTCTACTAATGGAATATAATGATGGGACCTACAAACGTGTCAATCCTTTATTAGAGGTTTCTCAATTGTACCAATATCATGTCTTAGGGAACGCCTGATGGATATTTCGGCCACTGAGGATGGAAAACTTTTGCAGGCAGCCCTTCGCCAGCCAGGTTTTCGCTTCATGTTGATCAGCCATAACCATCGGAATGTGGTGGAAGAGATCGCGAATTGGCTCCAGCGAACCTATCCAGATCGTTCTGTGTCCCAATTATCTTTTCGGGACCGATCCTATCGAGGGATTTTCGATGCGTTATCCGCGTTGGAAAATCGCATCGTGATGATTCCGGATTTTGACTATTTGTTTCAAGAAGGACAAGAAGCTCTCTGTGTGGCTTTTAATCAACGAAGGGATTTTGTCGCAAGTAGGAAATTAGCCTTACTGTGTTTTCTCAGGCCCGATTCTTTGTCTTTGGTCGCCAAAAGGTTACCCGATTGGTGGTCGCTACGATCATTGGAAGTGGAGTTCATCACTTCAGTTCCTACTACAGAAATAGGAGAATTTCTGACGGATCGTAGCATCTCTTCTAGTTTTTCGGAAAGCACCAAAGAACAAAAAGAAGCCGAATTGGCGCGTTTGGAAAGTCAGCTCGAACTTGCAGATGGGGACAATGTCAGCTTGCAAGCGATGCTGCATGACCAAATTGGGACCATCGCCTACGAATTGGCCCAGTACGAGAAGGCTAAGGCGGAGTGGGAGAAGGCATATGATGGATATGTCTTTCTAGGTGAGAGAAGGGGAGAAGTGGAGATGTTGAATAATCTGGGATTGCTTGCTAGCTCAATAGGAAATCATGATTTGGGGCTGGCATTTCTTTCAGAGAGCCTTATAATGACTCAAATAGATGGCTTCAAGAAGGAAGAAGCCCTCACTCTCAATAATCTAGGGACCATTCATTATGACCAGGAGAAATACGAAGAAGCTTGGGGATATTTCACAAAAAGCTTGACTATTTATCAAGAACTGAAAGATAAAAAAGGGGAAGCGTCGGCACTGAATAATTTGGCTTCGGTAGCTCAAACTACGGGAAAATATGAGACAGCGTTGATTTACCTTCAAAAAAGTTTAGAACTCAAGCAATCACTCAGACAGGCAGCAGAATCGGCTCCTACTTTGAACAATCTTAGCCAACTTTTTTTTGCCAGAGGAGAGAATGAACAAGCCATTTCATATCTATTCGAGAGCTTGAAGATCACTCGGAAAATTGGAGACCGAAAAGGCGAAGGAATTGCCCTTGGAAACCTTAGCCGAATATATCTTCACACAGGAAAGTATGAACCTGCCCTTGAAAGTTTGAAGCAGAGCCTCGCAATCGCCCGGGAGATCGGAAAACCCTACGAAATCGCGGTTGCTCTCCACAATCAAGCAGCTATTCTCTTTCAACAGATGAATCAGACTGAGTACGCACTGCCACTTTTCCTGGAAGCCTTATCTTTATTTCAGCAGGCGGATTCCCCTAAATCATCACGCACAAAGAGTTTCTTAACCGACCTCCACCAACAACTCGGCTCCACTCGCTTCCAACAACTGGTTTCAGAATGGCAAACCACCCATCCCGAATTTGCCCCGCTAGATCTGGACCTAGAGTTGTGATGCTTGACGTGCGAACTTCATGTAGAGAGCTTCCATTTCGGGTACCCCACCCGATCGGAGCACGGATTGCTATGGCGATAGGATCTGCCAGGTATCCAATTGTCCACACTAGCAGGGCATACGCAGGTAATAGCAGGTATTTCCTAGCTAGATCCAGAAAGAATCTCTAAATCTTACCCGTTCCATCGGAGGAAATTGTCTGTTTTTCGAACTAAAGGTAAGGTAATAAGAAAAAAGCAGGCGAAGAAAGAATTTTTCATTAACCTGATTCTTACTCTTGATAATCAATACTTTACTGAT
>JBCCCJ010000932.1:0-3345 GCA_039033615.1 Bacteroidota bacterium | reverse complement strand
CTTTTGTTTTTTGTTGTCCAAGTGTAAGGTCGCCTTTCCCGCACCGCTCGGCGGTATCTTCGACAAGCGGGATTTCGCAAGCTCAACTGGGACCTACTTTTTTCGCGGGAAAAAAGTAGGCAAAAAACCGTCGAAGTCCCAGTCCAACTCACCGCCCGGCCCCCTTCCTCGGACGCAGTTTATTCCGAAGAAATCGGAATGGACACCCCGCTGTACTGGTAAAGGCTTGCGCCAAAAAGAGACAAGAGGACTTTTGTCCAATGGCATTCTCTGTGGATATGACAAAGGGGAAGGAAGCCACGAATTGCCGAATTTGTGCAAGGAGATTACTGATGCTTTCCAATTCGTGCCATTCGATGAGGAAAGGAATGGAACTCATAGCGTAACGAACTTTCACAAAAAGGGATAGGCTGGCGGGAAATTCGCAAATTCGTGGCTAATAACCTCAACTTTTATCGCGATACAAAAAGAGGAGAACCACCGCAGTGGTCCTCCCTAATGGGAAATTGTCTATGATTACATGGGTTTGATTTCGAATGTCAAATCAAAGGTCCCGCTCAATACGTCTTGGGCACCGGAAACGGCGACGAAGATGGTGAAGTCACGGTTGACTGCCTGAGCGAAAGAAATGGACTGGGCTTCTCCTGGCTTGGTCAGGTCAGGATTCCCGACATACAATTCATAGCCTGCTTCACAAGTCGTGATGGACTGCAAGGGCGGTACATTGCTGCCGTCAAAATTGAGATAGCCATAGAGGTTGATCCGGTTGCGATCTCCGGTAGGCGTGACGGTGATGAACATCTCGTGTCCCTGGGGCACCTCTACCTGATAGTACACCTGACTGCCCATGAATTCGATGGCGCGGGTGCCGGGGAAGCAAGCTACGTTGCTGAGGGCAGCCCAGGAAAGATCATCCATGACCTCTCCGCCTTCGATGTTTCCAGAAACGGTTTCTGGGGAATTGGGAGTCAAGGTGGGAATCTGGGTGATGTCTGCGAAATCCATGGGGGTTTCTTCAGGTTCCTCCTCTGGCTCAATAGGATCTTGCTTACAGGAAGTCATTCCTACGGCGAACAGAAGGGAGAGAAATAAAGACAGGACTTTGAAAGAGGAATTCATGAAAAGTGGGTGGTTAAGTGGTTGATGGTTTGTTTTCCTCAAAAGTCGGTCGTCTGTCCGGTTTGGGACTCATACCAAAGGATGAATTTTGGGGAAGCCGATTTCTCAAGCCTCCCTTGGGTTTTGCTGGCAATTATCTGTTATGTTAGCGGCAATCCCATGATGAATCCCACCCATGCCTTCTCTCGAAACACCTGAACAGATCGTCTCTACCTTTGTCGAAGCCTGGAATGAACGCGACGCCCGAAAGCTGGCTTCGGTATTTGTGGACAAAGCAGAGTTTGTGAATGTCACGGGCCTCTGGTGGCACAATCGGGAGCGCATTTTCCAGGCCCATGACTATGGCTTGAGGGTGATCTTCAATCACTCTACCCTGGAAGTGGTTCGCACCAAAACGCGCATGCTTTCGGAGGAGATTGCCACGATTCACGCCAAACTGCGCCTGACTAACCAGACTCCCCAACAAAGCGATCAGCAAGCAGCGGTCCGAACGACCATTTTCTTATTCGTCGTACAACAATCTCCTGAAGGCTGGAAGTGCGAGGTAGCTCAGAATACCGAAGTGTTTTCAGGGAAAGAGACCTTTGTGGTGGATGAAGAGGGAAATCGCAGCGCGGTTTCTTATGGGAAATTCGGGGAATGAGTATGCCGAAACCCTTCAGCCTCCTTCCCACCATTTTTGTAACTGTTGCCAAAGAGAAAGAGGAGGCTTGCTTGTTCCTTGGTGGGGACATGCTTTCCGTGAACATATTGATCGATCCAGGTACGGGCTTCTTCTCGCAGAAGTTCCTCAATATTGTCCAGGCTAGCACCTTCGTAGTAATAGTTGACTCCTTCGCTTTCTAAATCGCACCAGGTATAGTACAGCAGGTAGAAGGCATGGAGATCAAAGGAACGGTCATGCTGGAGATAGAGGTGATATACGTTCTCCAAATTCTGCCGCAAGTCTTGTCCCAGTAAGATCCGCTCAATGTGATAATATGCATGGGAAACCACAGAATACTCCCCATAGGTTTCTGCTATCCCCAATTCCCGCAGCATCCCAGACACATAGGGGCGGATTTCCGTTGCATCAACTGGTTTCGCAAAAGAAGCTACAATGAGGACATGATCCGTTTCGGTTTCCCGCTCAATCAGGTCCATCGCCCAATCCACCACCAGATTGTACTCAAACCGTTCCAGGGCCCGATGCCAGGGCAGGAGTTGGCGAAATGCGTCGTGTTGGTCCTGAGTCATGCCCCTCCTTACGAATTCTTCTTGGAAGGTATACCAGCTCCCTCCAGAAACTCCAGTCCCCAGGCCCGCAAGATCTCCACATCTGGGCTTCTTGCCAGACTTGACAGGGCTTTTTCTACAGTCTCTACGCCGATGCGCAGCTTGCGATCTTCCAGCAAGGCGCGCTCGTATGCGATGGGGAACTCGGGATGTCCCTGGATACCGATCATGCGTTCTCCCACTTGAAGCATCCCTACCGGACAATTGGGAGCGGAGGCAATGACGGTTCCTCCTGGGGGAAGTTCAAGTACTTGATCCTGGCACATCATGAGCACCTGGAATGTTGAACGGGCCGGTTGCATCCAGGTTTGTGATTGGCTGACGCTGAATTCGTGAACGCCGACCATCCAGCCTGTTGGGGCTTTTGCTACTCGTCCGCCCAGCGCATGCCCCAAGAGTTGATGCCCAAAACAGACGCCGAGGTAGGCTTTTTTGGTGGATTGGATGTCTCGTACCAAGGCAGCAGTCTGCTGAATCCAGGGGATGGATTCATACACCGAATGGCGGGAACCACTCACCACATAGGCATCGAAGTCGGCGGCAGATTGGGGAAATTCTCCTTTTGGCAATACAAAGTCAGTCATCTCCAGGCCCGGCAACCATTCTCGAAATAAGCGAGGATATCCACCGGGTACGATGGCCTCGTAGCGGGAGGAAACTTCATCACAAAGGAGGAGACCGATGTTCATGTTTTTTTGTCAAAATAGGCATTTCAGAAGGATTTGAACCTAATGGTCTAGCTATACTGTCTGATATTTTTCAATCAGCTTGGGCTACTGTTGAACCAACTCGACGTCGCCTTCAGCGGGACCTACTTTTTTCGCGGCAAAAAAGGATGCAAAAAACCGCCGAAGTCCCATGCAACGCTCATGGCCGCCCCAACACCTCGGACGCAGTTTATTCCGAAGAAATCGGAATGGCCAACCCACCGTGATGGTGAATGCGCTGCAT
>JBCCCJ010000931.1:0-3349 GCA_039033615.1 Bacteroidota bacterium | reverse complement strand
CGCCAAAATTTTCCACTACTTCTGTCTGGCGGCGCTTGCAGGCTTCCTGGTAATCTCTTCCTTTGCTCAAGAAATCGTTTCGTTTGATTTTTTTGGGTTGCCGACCTTATTCGGAAAAGAAGGGATCACCTTCGTAGACGAGGCCTATTGGTCCGGGGTACGGGTGATTCCGATTCTGTTACTGGCCTATGTGTTTTCGGCGGCCTACATCCAATTGTCCATCTGGTTCAAGATCACCAAGCAGACCCGCTTTGCGATTTTGTTCACAGGTACCGGGGCGACGATCACCATTCTGGTGAATTATTTCGGGATTCCAACTTACGGATACCTCGCCTCAGCCTGGGCGACCCTGATTTGCTATCTGGTGATGACGGTGATGGTCTATTTCGTAGGCCAACGCTATTACCCCATCCCCTATCGGGTAGGTCGGATGCTGCTCTATGTCGGCCTGTTTCTGGTCGCCTTTCTCCTCAATCGACAAATCGGTCCCACCAATGGCTACTGGCTGGCCTTTGTGATGAAAGCGGGCATTTGTGCTGCCGTATTGGGCATCGTCGCCTTCCTGGAGAAGTTTCAGCCAATTCAGTGGAAATAGCATAGGAAATCTCCATGCTCGGGATCTCACTATGTTCGACAAGGAACTCCCTCCTTTCCAAAGGAATGAAGCAAGCTTTTGTGATCCCTGAACCCTGAAATCTGACCCCTCTTACAAAGTGCCTCGCAATTCCTGTTCGCGCTCAATGGCTTCAAAGAGGGCTTTGAAATTCCCCTTCCCGAAGGATTTGGCGCCTTTTCGCTGGATGATTTCAAAGAAGAGCGTAGGTCGGGGGCCCACGGGTTGGGTGAAGATTTGGAGCAAGTAGCCCTCATCGTCTCGATCTACCAGAATCCCCAATTTGCGCAGCGGGTCCAGGTCTTCGTCGATCTCCCCTACTCTTTCGATCAAGGTATCGTAATAGGTCGTCGGCACCCGGAGGAATTCTATCCCCCGATGTTGCAACTCTGTGACAGTGGTGATGATGTCATCCGTAGCAATGGCGATGTGTTGGATGCCTGCTCCTCCATAAAAATCGAGGTATTCCTCGATCTGAGATTTCTTTTTGCCTTCGGCTGGTTCGTTGATGGGGAATTTGATGCGACCATTGCCGTTGCTCATGACCTTGCTCATGAGGGCGGTGTAGTCAGTAGAAATGTCCTGGTCGTCAAAAGATACAATCTGGGTGAATCCCATCACCTTGGCGTAGAATTCTACCCATTGGTTCATTTCTCCCCAGCCTACATTGCCGACCATGTGATCGACGTATTTGAATCCGATGGAGGTAGGTCGATAGCTAGGTTCCCAGGCGACGAAACCAGGCAGGAATACTCCCGCATACGCTTTTCGTTCCACAAATATGTGCACCGTGTCCCCGTAGGTATGGATCCCAGAACGCACCACCTCACCGTGCTCATCTTGTTCCGTCCAGGGCTTCAGATAGGGCTTAGCGCCTCGTTTCGTGGTTTCTTCGAAGGCACTCACCGCATCTTCTACCCATAAAGCTACGACCTTTACTCCATCTCCGTGCTGATCAAGGTGTTGGCCAACTTCGGTGTCTTTCTGCAGAGGAGAAGTCAACACCAAACGGATTTTGTCCTGCACCAACACATAGGATTCCCGGTCCTCCAAGCCCGTTTTGAGGCCTGCATACGCCAAGGGTTGAAAGCCAAAAGCGGTTTGGTAGAAGTGCGCCGCTTGCTTGGCATTGCTGACATATAGCTCCAGGTAATCGGTACCAAGCAATGGCAAAAAGTCCTGGGCACCAGTGAAAATGGTTTCGGGAGGAGGAGTCGGAGGGTTCATGAAACAATTAGTTGCTATGACAATTTTTCACACTGCAAATATAAGGAGCGTACGGAGGGAAAGCAAGAACTGTGGGCAAGCCTCAAGGAAATTGGACATAAATGCCCAAAAATCGAGGCAGGTGCAAAATCCCTCAATCTTTAATGACTCGATTCTCCCTCAAAATTCCTAAGTTTACTTATTGATCTAGTACCAGGAGATATGGAATATTTATTACGGCTGAAAGAAAGGGTGGAGATAGCCACAGAGCTTGGCGAAAGTTATTACCGTGAGTTCAAAAGTGGATATGAAGGCCCACCTACAAGCAAAACACCAAGGAGCTTTAAGGATATTTGTTACAACGTGGCAAAAGAGTTAGTCGCATTTGCAAATGCTGATGGAGGGGAGTTGTTCATCGGAATCGAGGATAACAATATTGTTACAGGTCTCCCTCATAGTGATGAAAAGTTATCGGCTATACTTGAAGCATCTACCAATTATGTACTAACAGACACCCCCTTACCAATTAAACGGAAGAATATCATTGACTACGAAGGCAAAAAAGTCGTTTATTTCTCTGTAGATAAAGGGGCAAAGTTCATCCAACAGACTAGTAAAGGAGAATGCTTCAAAAGAGAAGATAGAGATAGTGTTCCCACTGCTGCCGATACAATTAGATTTGTCAGGGAAGAGGCCTCTTCAAGGCAGTATGACAGACAATTTGAAGATTTAGCAACTGTAACTGACCTTGATTTGGCGCTAGTCAGATCAGTGGCCGAAGAATGTACGAAAATTAAAAATATGTCCCCGGAAAAGTTTCTACAGTACGTAGAGCTTGCAGAATTTGATGGCGACCGGCTTCGGTTAAGAAAAGCCGCATTACTGCTATTTGCCAAAAATCCAAATAAATGGCATCCCCGCTCGAGGGTTAGGATTTTAAGAGTGAATGGCCTAGAAGAAAAATCAGCTCCTGAATACAACGTTACAGAAGTAGCCGATATATCTGGCAATATATTTCGATTAGCAGAAGAAAGCTGGGATGCTCTCCGGCCAGCCCTGAGTGAAACGAGATATTCTAAAGATGGCCTCTTCAAAACGCAAGTCATTTACCCAGAGCCAGCTTGTCGAGAAGCGTTGATCAATGCCATTACCCATAGGGATTACAGTCTGGAAGGGAGAGGGATCGAAATCAGAATTTTTTCAGACCGACTGGAAGTACTTAGCCCTGGGAAATTGCTTTCAAAGCTAACCATTGAAGACCTAAAAGAACTAAAAGGAGCACACGAAACCAGAAACACTTATATCGCTAGGGTACTTAGGGAATTTGGGTACATCAGGGAACTTGGAGAGGGGATTCGGAGAATGTTTGAATTGATGAAAAGCAATGAATTGGTTGAGCCTGAATTAAGTTCTCCGAACAAATCATTCATTGTAACCCTCTTTTATAAATACATCTATTCTAAAGAAGAAAAGTTGTGGCTGGATCATTTTTCCCACCTTGAGTTAAGCCGAGAGCAAAAAACAGTAACT
>JBCCCJ010000930.1:0-3349 GCA_039033615.1 Bacteroidota bacterium | reverse complement strand
CTTCGACGGTTTTTTGCCTCCTTTTTTGCCGACAAAAAAGGAGGGCCCGCGGCAGGCGATACCTAGATTGGACAACAGAAGCACAAGGTTCTTGTAACAAATGTCTAGGAGCATGAGGAAGCACTACTACGCTCGCTGTTGGATCCTACTCTTGTTTTGCTGGGGAGGAAGCGTGTCTGCCCAGGATTGGTTGCAGCAGCGCATTCCCGCCGATCAACTCCCCGAGACCCTCACCGCATGGGTCCAACAACTGGAAACCCGGTACAACGCCCGCATCCTGGTGGTATCTGGATGGGAGGATTCTTTGCGCTTGATGGTTGCCCCCGATGCCAATGTCCAAGAAATTCTGGCCGCCAGCCTGTCCCCCGCAGGCTTACAATGGGTGCCGGATGGACAAGGGCAAGTATGGGTGGTGCCCCAAGTCTCTGCCCTGGCCCTGGACAGCAGCCAGGTGGTAGAAGCTCGCTTTTTGGATGAATCAAACCTCGGCAGCACGCCTGAGCAGGAATCTCCCCTCACTTCGAACTCCGATCCCACCGGGCAACGATTGGTTGTGGGGCAACGGGGCAAAGCCAGCAGCGGGACCTTGAGCCTCAGCGGATATGTGCGGGACATTTCCTCGGGGGAGCCTCTGATTGGCGCTACCGTCTCGATACCAGCCCTACAAACGGGTACCCAAACCGATGAATTCGGCTACTATGCCGTGAGTGTGGAGGCCGGAGACTTTGAGGTGGTGGTTCAGGCATACGACAAAGAATCCATTGGGCAACCCATTCGGATGCTTTCCTCTGGAACCTTTGATGTGGAGCTTTCGCCAGTGATCCGCCTCATGGACGAGGTGGTGATCGAAGCCGAGCGAGCCGACAATGTGGAAGGTGCCCAAATGGGCGTCAGCCAAATCTCCATTCAGCGGCTCAAGCAGATGCCTGCCAATTTTGGGGAAGTGGACATCGTCAAATCGGCTTTGTTACTACCTGGCGTACAATCGCTGGGCGAAGGCGCCTCTGGCTTTCAAGTGCGAGGCGGCAGCGTAGGACAGAATTTGGTCCTCTTGAATCAAGCGCCGGTGTTCAATAGCTCCCATCTTTTTGGCTTTTTCTCCGCCTTTCACCCCGATTTGATCAGTGATTTTGACCTGTACAAAGGCAGCATTCCCGCTCGTTTTGGGGGACGAATCGCCTCTGTGCTGGACATCAACCTGCGCGAGGGCAACAAAAAGAACTGGGAGGCCCGGGGCGGCATCAGTCCGGTTACGGCGCGATTTGCGATAGAAGGCCCCATCAAAAAAAATGAAAGCTCCTTCCTCATCGGAGGGCGGACGACCTATTCCAACTGGATTCTCCGCCGCCTGCCTGATCCCGCCATTCGCAACAGCCGAGCCGCCTTTTCAGACCTGTCTGCCAAGGTCAATTACGTCCTCAACGACAAAAATCGGGTCAGCGCCACCGGATATTTCAGCCGGGATTTCTTTGGCTTCAACCAAGACACCACCTTTTCCTACCTCAACTGGAATGGCACCCTGAATTGGCAGCATTTGTTCAGCCCGCGCCTCTTCGCCATGACTTCCGTGATTACGAGTCAATACAGCTACGAAGTGAGCAGCGAAGATCCTGCCCTGGGATTTCGACTCAATTACGGCATCCAATATCTCGAAGGCAAAACCGACTTCACCTACTTGGTCAATGATCAGCATCAGGTCCGGTTTGGTGCCAATGTGATCCAGTATCAGGTACAGCCCGGGAAGCAGGTGCCGCTAGGTGATCGCTCTCTGGTCAATGCCCAAACCCTGGAAGACGAACAGGCACTGGAATCGGCGGTGTACGTGAGTGATGAATGGGAGGTGTCCCCACGTTGGAAACTGTACGGGGGATTGCGCTTTTCCTGGTTTGGGATGTTGGGACCGAATCTGTTGTATCGCTACGCGCCAGATGTGCCCCTCAATGCCAGCAGTTTACTCGACAGTGCATACATCGCTCCCCGAAATTTCGTACAAACCTACGCCGGGCCAGAAATTCGGCTATCCGCCCGTTATCAACTGGATGATCGAAGCTCCCTCAAGCTGGGCTTTCACCGGATGCGGCAGTACCTCCATTTGATGACCAATACGACCGCTATTTCTCCCTTTGATACCTGGAAATTGAGCGACCCCTACCTCCGACCAGAAATTGGGGATCAATTGTCTTTGGGCTATTATCGAAACTTCCGCCAGAACACCATCGAAACCTCGGTGGAGTTATACGCCAAAAACGTCCAGAATCAGCCGGACTTCAAAGACGGGGCTCAATTGGTGATGAATCCCCTCATCGAAACCGTCTTGCTCAACGCAGTCGGTCGAGCCTATGGGGTAGAATTGCTGATCCGCAAAGACAAGGGCCGCTTAAATGGCTGGTTGAGTTATACCTACTCCCGTTCCTTGGTGCAGGCAGCAGGCCAATTTCCCGAGGAAATCATCAATGGGGGAAAGTTTTTCCCTTCCAACGTAGACAAACCCCACGACCTCTCCGTCGTCGCCAATTACCGTTTTTCTCGACGTCTGAGTGTCTCTTCCAACTTCAACTACAGCACCGGGCGACCCATCACCTATCCGGTCGGGCAGTATCAGGTCGGCGACATCAATTTGCTCAACTATTCTGACCGCAACCAGTTCCGCATTCCCGACTACCTCCGCTTGGACGTCTCGGTCAATTTCGAAGGAAACCACCGCATCAAGAAACTCGCCCACAGCTCCTGGTCCTTTGCCGTCGCCAATCTCTTGGCCCGCCGCAATGCGTACTCCATCTTTTTTGTTACCGAACCTGAAGGAATCCAAGGCTATCGGTTGTCCATTTTTGGGCGACCCATTGCTACCCTGACCTATAATTTTCGGATATGAAGCGATTGCTACCCCTTGCTGTTTGGTTCATCTGCCTGGGAGGACTGACCGCCTGTATCGACCCTTTTACCCCTGATTTGGAAGGCTATGAGTCTGCCCTGGTGGTAAATGGGCGGGTGTTACAAGGCAAGGAAGTCGCGGAAATTCGGCTTTCCCGCGCCACTCCCCTGGAAGAAAATGAGCGAGAAGTGGTAGAAGGGGCACTGGTAAGCATCCGAAATGACGTGGGCCAATCCTATCGACTGGAAGAAATTGAACCAGGTGTCTATCAGTCTGATACCAATCAACTGGCAGGCGTTCCCGGTCTGGCCTATCAATTGGAAGTAGAGGTTCCGGGAGGAAGTAGGTACGAATCGGATTGGGAAACCATGAGCGCAGCTCCTCCTATCGAAGACCTGAGTTTCCAATTTGAAGAAAAGGCCCAAGGCTTTGATACCCTCTCCGGCATGCAGGTCTACCTGTCCACCAACGACCCTG
>JBCCCJ010000929.1:0-3350 GCA_039033615.1 Bacteroidota bacterium | reverse complement strand
GCGCGATCAGCACCCAATTTCAGACATAGCGCATGTTTGGGGGCCGATGCAGTAACAAAGACTTCAGCGGCCTTCATTTCCTTCGCGAGTTGAATCGCGGCGGTTCCTACCCCAGAGGCGCCTGCATGGATGAGCACCCGCTCGCCAGCTTGCAGATTCGCCAGCCAATGCAACGCCTGAAATGCGGTCAAAAATACTTCGGGAATGGCTGCGGCTGACACGGCGTCCAAACCTTTCGGAATCGGAAGCGCCATTTCTTCATGAATGACAGCAAACTCCGCATGACCGCCGCCGCCCAATAAGCCACAGACCTGATCGCCTACCTTCCAGCGGCTCACTTCCTGGCCCACCGCAGCCACCTCTCCAGCCATTTCCAAGCCAAGGATCGAGCTTTCTCCTGGAGGGGCTGGATATTTTCCTTTGCGCTGAAGCGTATCGGCTCGATTGACAGCGGTGGCCTGCACCCGAACTAGCAATTCCTTGGGACCGGCCTGAGGCGTAGAAACTTCCCCAATGTGGAGCACTTCTGGGCCTCCGAAGGCATGGAGTTGAACAGCTTTCATAGATCAATCATTGAGCAGGAAAACTACAACCCATAGAGGAAAAAGCCTTGGATTGAGCGAGAATTCGTATTTTTGAGGGACAAAACATCATCAAACCTTTCCCGATGCCCGAATCTGATTCTTCCTCGTTCTTTTTGCCCTCCCAGATCAGTCGCCTCCTTCCTATTTCGATCTTGTTGCTGCTTCCCTGGCTCGCCTGGGGACAATCCAGTCAGGCATTTTCTTCTCTGCTCTTTTCTTGCTACGAAGTACAGGCCTATCAGCTGGAAGTCCAGTTCAATAGCAAGACCCAGCGAATCGCCGGGAGCAATCAGTTCCAGCTAGAAATGATTCACCCTTCCCAGGAGCTCCAATTTGACTTGGCTGCTCCTCTCCAAGTGCATCGGATTGAGTGGGAAGGCAAGGGCGCTAGGTTTGAGCAGACGGGAGACATCGTTACGGTGCAATTTGCCCGGGCCATTCCGGCAGGTCGAACGGGGGCCCTCCGCATCACATTTGGGGGGGAATTGCTTCCTCAGACTGGCAGCACTTCTCCCTGGCAAGATGATGGCAGTGGCCTTCCCCTCCTTCTGTTGAATGAACGTACCATCGCTGGCAAGCAATGGTGGCCCTGCAAGCAGAGTTTGCCAGATCAGGCGGACAGCTTGACCCTCACCGTGATCGCGGATCTGGGAGAAGAGGTACATACCAGTGGAACCTTTCGCCAGCGAGAATATCTGCCCGGACAGTTTGTGAAATGGCATCACTCCATTCCCGGCCCCCTTTTGCCCCAAAGTTTGGATCTATATGTAGGCCAACTCAATATCGACACGGCAACCTATCAAAATGCTGCAGGAGCCTTTCAGTTGCGCTATATGCAGCCATATGGTTTTCGCGAGGACGGACCTGGGCATTTGGCCGAAATGATTTCCCACATTCGTTGTCTGGAAGCCTTCTGGGGCCCTTTCCCATTTGTGGGTGGAGGACTGGATTGGGTAGCAAGCGGTACGTCTCAGAGCCTTCCGCTTCGCGCGCAGCTTTCTTCAGCTTGGTGGGGAGGAGCCGTGCAAGCCTATCAGGAAGAAGATGAATGGCTGATCGAAAGTCTCCAGGAATATGCCGAGGCACTGATCATCGAGTGTCAGGAAGGTTCCGAAGAGAGCTTGCGGTTTTTGCGGGAGGAAGCCAGTGAGGGCACCTTATTGTTGCACAGCCTCCGACGCCTCACCGACAATGACGAAACCTGGTTTGCCGCCTGTCGGGAATTGGCCCAAACCTATCAACAACAAGCCTTGTCCACCGCAGAACTGACAGATTTTTTGGATTGGAAATTGGGCCTGGGGGTTTCAACTTGGGTCGATCATTTGCGGCGAGAAAGCGGAGTTCCCACCCTGGAGTATTATGTGGAGAAAAAGCGCAAAAAACGGGTACTGTTCTATCGCTGGGCCACCAGTAATCCGGCTTTTGACATGCCCATAGACGTGTATTTGTCGAGCGATAAAATGCGGTTGTTCCCGACCATGGATTGGCGAAGCTTTCCGCTCAAGCAAGTCAAAGAAAAAGAACTGGCCTTCGATCCTGATTCAGGCTGGGTCCAATACGAATCTACCACTCCTTAACCTGTACGTATGATGCGTTTCCTGCTCTGTTTGTTTGTGGCCATCGGATTGATGGGATGCCCCGCTTCTACGGAAGAAGCCAGCCGCCAGGCCAGTTCTCCCAAACCACAGGATCGAAAAGTGCTGATTCCGGAGGATTATCGGTACGAAACCAACATCAAGACGGCCCAACTCTATCGGGGCAACACGGAAGAATCCTATCCGGTGATTTATTTGGGAACAACTGGATTTCTCACCCTGGAGTTTGACGAATTGATGCCCCTGGATCAGCGGGAGTCGGATTTTTTCGTGGACATCGTCAATTGTGACGTGAATTGGGAACCTACGAATGTGCTGCCAGTGGAATTCTACGAGGGATTCACCCAAGATCGCATTGACCTCTTTGATCGATCCGAATTCACCAAAATTCCCTACGTCCACTACTGGTATCAATTTCCCCAAGAGAAGGAGTCCTTCAAAATGAGTGGCAACTACCTGCTGAAGGTGTATCGAAATGGCGATCCCAATGATCTGGTGCTGACTCGCCGTTTCATCGTGGTAGATCCACGCATTCCGGTTCAAACGAAATACCTCCTCAATGATCGGGTAGAACGCCTTAGTTTTGGCAATTTTTCCTTCGAGGTAGCAACCGCAAGCCTCAATGTGGTGAATCCTACCCGGGACCTTCAGATTCAGATCCTACAAAATTTCCGTTGGGACAACCGCATTCAAATGGGGCTGCCTCGCTTTCAAGCGGACAATACGCTGGAATATTTTGTCAATGTGGGTCAGGATTTCCCTGGCGGCAATGAATTCCGACGCCACTTGGTGAGCAGCACTCGTTTCTATTCCGAATCCATGCAGTCGGTAGAAGAGCGAGAAAACATCTATGACATCTACCTCTTCCCGGACGAAAGTCGGAGCGTTCTCACTACGGGAGGCAGACGGGATCGAAATGGGAGCTTTGGGGTGCGGGTCAATGAATGGCCCAACCCTGATCAGCAGGCCGATTACGTGCGAAATCACTTTTCCCTCAAACAAAACCAGCCGGTAAAAGGGGAAGTCTATGTGCAGGGAAGGTTTTCAGATTGGCAACTGCTCCCTGAATACCGACTGACCTACAATGCCCCCAACCAGCGCTATGAAGGGTCAGTGATTCTCAAACAAGGGATTTATGACTACCAATATGTAGTCAAAGACCCGGTCGATC
>JBCCCJ010000928.1:0-3351 GCA_039033615.1 Bacteroidota bacterium | reverse complement strand
CGTCCGAGGTGCTGGGGCGGCTAGTGGGTTGCATGGGGCTTCGGCGGTTTTTTGCCGACTTTTTTGCCGACAAAAAAGTCGGTCCCAGTTGAGCTTGCGAAATCCCGCTTGCGGGAAAGGCGACGTCATACTTGGTCGGTAGCAATTCAAAGCGCATTCGAAAAATGTCTAGTAGTATGGTGCTTGATAACTGCTGAATTGGTAGGGGAGCCAAGGCAATTGAAAGCTCCGCATCGCATGCTTGTCGGAAGGTAGGTGATCAAGGGAGGAAGCGTTTTTTAGCCTGCTCGTTGTAGTTGGCGTTTCCGAACCTTGGTTGGTCGCTTGTTGGGAGCCTTGGACTGTGTTCTCAAGCTGACGATCCAAACGAGAAAGGCCACAAACAAAACTACCGCTAGGTACCCGAGATAATCTCCATACCGGACATACAGAGTAATCTGGGATTGCATGGGCAGGCGTTGTCGCAAAGCGGTTGCCTCAAACTCATCGGTAGCTGAAACGATGTTTCCATACGGGTCTATAAAACCAGACGCCCCAAAGTTGGAAGAGCGTGCTACTGCCCTGCGGGTTTCTATCGCTCTGATTTGAGAAAGCCGCATAAATTGCCGGGCGCCAAATTTGTTCTGATACCAGCCTTCGTTGAGAATGACGAACAACAATTTGGCTCCTTGGCGTACATATTGCGCCGTTGATTCACCAAATGCGGTTTCGTAGCAGATCAGGGGAGTGGAGGCTAGGCCATCGGGGGTGCGGAACACGTGCTGATTCGCAGTGGAAGCAGAAAAAGCGAATTTGCCTAGGGAAGGAATGACTCCATCCAAAAAATGGAGACTTTGTGAGTAGGGCAAGGTTTCCTCAAACGCAACCAATTGTTGTTTGGTGCGAATTTGAGGGGCCTGACCTTTGCTGAGCTGCACCACGCCATTGTAGGTTCGGAAGTGAGTATTGGTATGTTCTTGAAAGTGAATCAAGGGATCTCGATCAGCTGCGGCCTGAGATACTGGATGATACAGGACTGCCCCGGTGATGAGTTGAACCTTGGGAAAGGCTGCCAGGCTATCAGCGATGCGCTGCCATAAAGGGTCTTCTGCAATGGTGTTGGTCCAGCCTCCATCAGGGATGGCATTTTCTGGCCAGACTACATAGCTCGTATGTTCTGTTATCAGCGATAAGCTTAAGGCCAAATGCCGATCAACCACGGTGTCAATGGGCCAGTCGTATTTCTCGGTATAGCAATCCAGATCTGGATGGACCGTTACGATTTCCACGTTTTTGTTGGAGAGGGCAGTAGTCTGCCCCAGAAAGAGTGATACCGCAATAGGGAGAACCAGGGTGAGCGAGGGAAACAAGGCTGTTTTCATCGAAAAGCGCTTGTCTTGCTGATATGCCAGGAATAATTCGAGGGCCGCAAAATTGAACAGCCATATCCAGATTGTACCGCCCAAGACCCCCGTCCATTCGTACCATTGGATCAGTCCGGGCCAATTCCCGAGTACGTTTCCAAGGGTCAACAGGGGAAAAGAGAGTTGACTATTGTGTTGGGCGAATTCAAGACTCAGCCAGGCCAGCAGGATGCCTGCATATATGGGAAATCTACGTTTGATGGTTGGCTTCAATTGAAATGCAGCCGCAAGGATGAGGGCAGGGAGAAGACTGTTGATCAGATTCAGCAAGGCTACATTCACCACGTTGGTCCGAAACAACCAAAAAGTACTCCCAATTTGCCAGAGAAAGATGAACAGGTAACTGATGGCAAAGCGTTTTCGAAAAGGCAGCTTCTTCTGATCAAAGTAGTATAACAAAGGGGCAAAAGCGACGAATGCCAGACCGGTACAGGCTGGGAAGTGCCAGGCCAGAATCAGGGAGATGGCTCCTAAGAGAAGTGCTAGATATGCTTTGTTCATGGTGGTTCCTGTTGAAAGACTGGAAAAAGGAAGATGAGCGAGAAGAGGAACAAGGATAGGACGGATAGGGAGGCCGTTTCAGCGCTCTCCAGGCGATTGATCGGTTCACCAGCTATGTGCTTGAAAAGAACGTTGAACAGTCCCCGATTTTTTTGAGCTGGCGATTTCGAACAACTCCTTTGATATGAGAGCACTATTGCCTCCCTACCAGCCGCTATCCTGTTATGTCGTCAATAGGGTCCTTACTGGACCACAAAGCGCTTAGCTCCTTGCCATGTCTGGGACTGGACGTTCACAATATACACCCCTGGCCGCAAGCCTGCGGTGGAAAATGAAAATTCCCCATCTCTGACAATCTTTTGGCGGAGTGAATAGCCATGGATATCCTGAATGGTCAGTTGAGCATGTGCCACCTCAACGGGTAAGGCGATGTTGATCTCCTGCCCGGCTTGCACCAGATTGGGCTGGAGCTGCAATTGCGCGTGCTGCAACGGATTGCCACCCATGGGAGCCATTACGCCTTTTTCCATGGTGTTGGGCTGCTCTGCATTGGAAGACACTTCTCCTGCATTCCCTTTCGTAGTTCTGAAAAAGCCTTCGTCATCTACTGTAACGGTAAGACAGCGGGTAAAAGTAGGCTCACAATTCGTCGTGCCTGTGACACAGATATCATAGGTCCCCTCATTGGCAAATACGACAAGGGCGGATGAGTTGGTAGTACCTCCAAAAAAAGAAACTCCAGCAGAAGGTGTAGCTGTCCAGGAAATATTGCTTGCGGGTTGGTTACTATTTAGTATATAATCTGCGAAAGCATTGGGTTCCATATCAGTAGGGCCAGTTACAGATGCATTGAGGGTACTCACAGTATAGGAACGACACTTAGGAGTCGTCGATATTATTGTGAAAAGTGGTCCAGTTCCGGGAACAGCCATACTTGTAAAGGCGCAAACCAATCCTGATTGGCATTCTCCAACATTGAAGGTTTTGGTAGCACCCGTACCCGCAGGGTTGCCGTTGAGGGTCCACTGAATGGTCTGCCCAGGACAAAGATTCTTGTCGAGATTTGCGGTGAAGGTAGTAGAATTCAGTCCATTGGTGGAAGCACTCAGCGAAGTGACCGTTGGCAAGGAATAATCTACTTCAATTTCATCTGTAGACCATATAGGAATAGTCGTTTCGTTCCCCTCTTTATCTTTCAATTTGATCTTTGTTTTCACTTTGAGCTTCAATTTCCCCTTCTCTGTCCCATTCCAAAGTACCTGGACTGTACCAGTACCTTGCAGAATAGAAAATTGGTGGTCAAAGGCATCTCCCTGAGCCAGGTTACAGTCCCCACAACCTACAGGATCCGGACCAACACATAAGGTATTCCCATCAGGGACATATACCCCATTTGGTCCATAGAGAACACCGCCTTCAATCGTCCATTCGTAAGCCCAGGGCGTTT
>JBCCCJ010000927.1:0-3354 GCA_039033615.1 Bacteroidota bacterium | reverse complement strand
TTAGGTTAATTTGGGTTGTGTTTTTGTTTGTGTTTGGTCCCCTCAACAGAGGGGGCTTTTTTTTTGATTTGGGTTGGATGTTTTGCAGATTCAGAGAAGACCAACTTTACCCGAATCCATGATATTCTTTTCGCGATTTCTGTTCGTTTGTTGCGGTCTTTTGCTGCTTGCTTGTCAGCAAACTCCTGAATTGGAGTCTTTTGTCAGTCATCCGGATTTGGTCATGGAGTTATCGGCTCAAGAACCCATGGTTCTGGATCCGGTCGACATGGCTTTTGATGAAGCGGGAAGGGCCTTTGTCCTGGAGATGCCGGGTTATCCTGATGGCCTGTCCCAAAGTCGATTGGTGTGGTTGGAAGATGTCAACGGGGATGGCAGCTTCGATAACCGCCACCTTTTTGCTGATGAGCTACACCTAGCTTCTTCTATTCTGCCCTACCAAGGGGGATTTTTGGTAGCAGCACCTCCTGATTTGTTGTTCGTCAAAGACACCAATGGAGATATGCAGGCAGATGTCCGACAAAGGCTCATGACGGGTTTTGCCGAAGGCAACCTGCAACACAACTTCAACGGCCTGACCTATGGCCTGGACAATTGGATCTACGCAGCAAATGGAGGAAATGGCGGGGAAATCTCCTGGGTAGGAGAGAACTCCAAAACGTTGAAACTGGGCGGGAATGATGTTCGGTTTCGGCTAACGGATCAACAGTGGGAAATCATCGGCGAGTCTTCAGGGGGATTTGAGTTGGCGATGGATGAATGGGGACATCTCTTTGAAACCCACAACCTCTATCACATTTCGGAATTGACAATTCCTGCCCGATATGTAAAAGGGATACCCTCAGAATGGGAGCACACCCTGGTTGACATTTCAACGGATAAGGAAGGGGAATTGACCCGCATTTATCCGATTGGTCAACAAGCCACCAGAGTCAATCATCCCGAGCAGGCCGGTTATTTCTCTGGCGCCTGTGGGATTACCTATTACGGAGGAGGGGGCTTCCCGGAATCCTTTCAAGGCAATGTCTTGGTGGCAGATGTGGTACTCAATCTGATTCACCGAGATAACATCTCTCCAGATGGCACCTACCACCGAGCCAGCCGGGTGGATGAAAACGCAGAACTGTTGGCCTCCACTGACCGGGCCTTTCGGCCAGTGAACATGGAGGTCGGCCCGGATGGAGCGATCTATCTACTGGATATGCACCGCAAGGTCATTGAGCACCCAGAGTGGATTCCAGATGAAATAGAAGATACCATGAACCTAGATGTCGGCAAAGATCAGGGCCGCATCTATCGGATCACCCCCACAGCCGGCCTCCCCTGGCAAACGCCTGATTTTGATCCCAAACAATTGGATCAGGTCGTGGCTGCTTTGGGACATCCCAACCAATGGTGGCGTCTGACTGCTCAGCGGCTATTGGTGGAGTGGCAACTGCCAGGCAGTATTCCTTTGCTGGAAAAAGCCCTGACTTCCCCACAGCCCTTTGCGCGCCTTCATGCACTCTATTCACTTCAGGGGTTGCACGCCTTGCAGACTCACCACTTGGATGCAACGTTACGAGACGAGCATCCCCAATTGCGGAGGCATACCCTCCTGCTCGCCGAAAATCGGCCAGAGTTTGGGCAATTGATGCATGACCATTGGGAGAGATTGTTAACCGAAAAACATTTGGCGGTTCGCCTCCAATTGGCCCTCAGCGCTTCTCGTCAAACCAGCCCAATTGCTTCTGCTGGAGATTGGTGGCGACTGCTGGGAGAGGGAGACCAGGATCCCCTGGTGAGATGGGCCTTGATTGCGGTTCAGCAAAGTCATCCATTGGACCTAGCTCAAACGGTGCTAGACGCATCTTCTCTTTCAGAAGGGAGTCAACAATTGCTGATGGAATTGGGGCAATTGGTGGGAAAAAACGGGCCACCAGCCCAGCAAAGCCAATGGCTGGGCTTGCTTGCCAAACAACAAAAAAAACAGCCTGAGTTGAGCCTGAGCATGTTGGAGGGCTTAGCAAAGGGAAGTACTCAGCCTGATGCTTCGGTAGCACTGACCCAAGCAGAACGATCGCACTTGATCCGATTGATCGATTCGATAGAACAAACGGAGGATTGGGACAGGCTGATTGCCTGCTGGAAATTGAGGCAAGTGTGGAAGGGGAAACCTTCGCAAGGTATGCAAGCATTGTTTGAGGAAGCCAAGAGCAAAGCTAGGAATCCAGTCGTTTCCCTGGAACAACGCTTAACTGCGCTGGAACTGCTCACATTTTTTCCGATTGATTTGCGCAAATCTAGTCTGTTTCCGTTGCTGCATGCGGCACATCCTCCCCAGGTCCAAATGGAAGCCTTGCGCCAACTGGCATATGCCAGAGAGCCGGAATCAATGGCAACCGTGATACAGCAATGGGCAGAATTGGGACCAACTGCCAGAAAAGGTGCTACGGATGCGCTATTGTATTTACCAGAAAATCATCCTCAATTGCTCATTGCCCTAGAAAAAGGGATCATTCAGTTGGGAGAGATGAATTTTGACCTGGAGCGTCGGAGAGAATTGCTCTTTTCGGATCAGCCGGAGATTCGGGAGCGGGCGGAGCAATTGTTCAGCGATGCGGGGGTACTGACTCGTTCACTCGCCATGGATCAAATGAAACCTGCCTTGCATTTGGCAGGGAGTCAACGAGCGGGTAAACCCCTATTTCAGGCACATTGTGCCTCCTGCCATCAGTTTGGGAGGGAAGGAATAGGAGTGGGGCCGGATCTCACCGAAATTTCCCGAAAGAGTCCTTTCTCCCTGCTCCATGACATTGTGGACCCCAATGCGGCGGCGGATACGCGTTATTTGAGCCATCGCGTGCAGTTGACCAACGGAGAAGTCCTGCTAGGTCTGGTAGCTTCTGAAGATGAGGCGATCCTTCAATTGAAGATGATGGGAGGGGCGGTTCGGTCTGTGGATCGCGCGGAAATTGAGACCCTGCGCTCTACGGGCCATTCCCTCATGCCAGAGGGCTTGGAAGCAAACTTCTCTCCGCAGCAGATGGCGGACCTGCTTGCCTACCTTCAGCAATCTCCCGCCTATGAGTAGAAGAGTCAGCCTTTCCACGGAGGAAACCTATGAACTGGCAGAACGCATGGAAGCGGTCGGGAGTAGCAAATTGACCCGCCGCCTGTTAGCCATTTCCCTGCGCCACTTCGGATACAAAATCAAGGCCATCAGCGGCATCCTCAACGTGAGTGAGCGGAGTATTTCTACCTGGATCAAGACGTTCAACGAAGGGGGATTTGATGGGCTGCTAGAGACCCACTACCAACGCAATCGCAATTCTAAGTTACAGCCCTATCAGGAAGACATCCGGGCCTACCGCA
>JBCCCJ010000926.1:0-3354 GCA_039033615.1 Bacteroidota bacterium | reverse complement strand
TTGCAAGAATTGGCGGATGGAAAGGATATAAAAGCCAGAATCCCCCTGGTGTCATTACTTACACCAGAGGGTGCGACCGCTTTCAGGATATACACCGGGGAATCCAACTCAGAATCTAAGATGTGTATAAACGGTAGGTTTCCAAAACCTACGAGGTCTACTCCACGCGTTACAA
Source organism: Bacteroidota bacterium (assembly GCA_039033615.1). Lineage (GTDB taxonomy): Bacteria > Bacteroidota > Bacteroidia > J057 > J057 > JBCCCJ01. The sequence continues at coordinate 3,179 of JBCCCJ010000926.1, read as the reverse complement.
ACGTGCGAGAGCTACCACACCACCAATTTCCGAGTCACTTTCTGGCTACCAATCTCCATCTGGATCAGGTAGATACCAGGAGGTACGTTGCTCACATCCAGGGAAAGCTCCCCTTGGGTAGCGGTCGTCAAGACGCGGCTTTGCAGCAGTTTGCCCCGCACATCAAAGAGCCCGATGTTCCCAGCAGCTGCCTGATTCAATTGATAGCGAATCTGTACCGTGGTCTGCGCCGGGTTGGGGAATACTTCCAGGCTGTTCAACCAGTCCAACCCTCTGGTGGACAATACATCAATGGATTGCGCCTCTGAAAAGCGAGCGCAGCCATTGTCATAAGTTACTTCGACTAGGACCAAGCCTTGGTTATTCGGATCAGCAATCAACGCCTCGTCTATGACCAAGCTCCCCTGATTCGCCCCACTGATCCCAATCAATTGGTCATTCACCTGGTCCACAAAGAACCACTGATAAGAAGCGCCGCTACTGCTGAGCAAAGTATCCACGCCAGCAACCGTAGGCTGAGCCGCAGGTAAGAGGTCTATATTTAGGGTATCGGACGTGCTCCCACATCCTGCTAGGCTACTCGCCGTCAACACAAATTGCCCACTGTTGTCTGGCACCAACAAAGTCGTTCCGCTGGTGGGCTGGGTGAAGAAGCCTCCGCCTGACCACTGCAAACTATACTCCGGGTCTGGTCCGCTGATGCTGGCGCTTAAAGCAAGCGAATCTCCTTCGCAGACCGATTGATCTACGCCCGCCACGACATCTGGCGCACCACCAACAAAAATGGTGATGGTATCTGACCGACCTGCGCATCCGGTTGCCGTCTGAATAGATAGCAGGTAGGTCGAAGTAGAATCGGGGCTAATGCTTTGACTCGGTAGAGTCGGGTCGATGATACCTGGCCCACTCCACTCGAACTGGAATCCAACCCCTCCTCCACTTGCAATAAGCATCAGACTATCACCCGCACAAATGGTTTGATCTCCTCCTGCATCAGCAATGGCGAGAGGTTCCACAAAGACCGTGAGACTCGCCGCAGTATCAGTCAAATTGCTGGCACAACCATTGGCCCCTGTCACTTGCAAGGTATAGGTAGTGGTTTGGCTAGGGGAAGCAAAGGGCAGCAAGGCCGTGGGATCATTGAGTCCAGCTGCTGGCGTCCAGGCATACGTAAAGGGAGCCAAGCCAAAGGAATCTAGCACCGAAGCTTGCAGAAATTCTCCTGGTCCCAGGGGACATAGGCTTGCATCCGGTCCCGCCAAAGCCATAGGACTGGGTTGGGCCAGCACTGCAACAGAATCCAGCGCCGACTGACAACCATTGTCGTCCGTTACCGTCAGGAAATAGGTGATGCTTTCCAAGGGTTCCAAGCCAGGGGTCGCCGTAGGAATGGCAATACTAGGATCATTGAGACCACAATTGGGCAGATCACAGCTCCAGCTATACTGATACGGGTTGGCACCTCCGGTTACCGTGGGGCCAAGATTCACACTGCCGTCATTGATACAATACTCGATTTGGGAGACCGCAAAGGCCACACTAGGCGCTTCCTGCACGGTAATCGTCTCGCTGATCGTTTCGGTGCCGTCGGGTCCACTTGCGGTCAACGTAATGGTTTTTGTGCCTGGGGTGCTGTAGGAGACGTCGGGAGGGGTGGCTGCGTTGGAAGTCTGGGGGGTGGCATCTGCCCCAAAATCCCAGGCGTAGGTGTTGATGGTGCCGGTGGAGGTGTTGGTAACACTCAGGTCCCCAGATTCACAGATGCTAGATGCATTGGTGGTGAATGCGGGTTGAGGATAGGAGGCTGATAGGCTGAGGGTAAAGGTTTCTTGATAGACATTGTCGCCAGAGGTGCCGCTATTGCCATTGGCAACGACACTCACGGTATAAAACGTGATGTCTCCCACGGGACTGGCTGGAGCGGTCCATTCATAAGACCAGGTGTTGCTACTATTGGCTTGCACGTGGCCCATGTAAGCGCGGGTATTTCCGCCGACCAGACTGCTTTGAACCGAGGTATTGTTACCCATCAAATTGGCGAAATCACCCGCCTTCAAGTCGCTGCCATCCAAGGCCGTGGTGGTAAAGCCGAAGCGAACGTTGTTGAAGGTCGCGTCGGTCACGTCATGGGTCAGGGTGTAGGTCTGCCCTGGCACATAACCGTTGGCGGGCAAAGCAAGACTGACACTGCCAGGTCCGGTGTTGACGTTTCCAGCGTGGCAGCCGCCACAACTTTGTTCCCCAGGGGCATTGGTACGTCGTACGGGTGCCTGATTGATTTTCACAATGGCCCCAGTTAGGGTTACAAATAAAAATACGAGAATTACCAGGAGTTGAGGTCGTTTCATAGGAGGTGGTGAGAGGTAATGGGAAAAGAAGGAAATGAGATCGCGTGAAACTTACCGACAGAAAGGCTCATCGAGGATGAGGCTCAATCAGTCCTTATCTAGGTAAGTCAAATTGGTAGCCGTTGGTTTTCCTACTTGGCGATTTATCTCCCAAAAACACCCATCTTCTGAAGAAACGCCTAGAAATAGTTGCGGAAACGGGACAAATTTCCCCTGAAGAGGCCAGGCTTTTCCCTTGCCAGCCCGTTCGCTTCTCCCCTCCCCTCCCCGCCTTCTGTTGAAAAAGCTCCTGCTCCAGCCGCTGATGGTCAACTGGATGTAGGCCCCGTTGTCGTTAGAAGCCTTGATGTTGGGTTTCAACATTCCCCTTGGATATGACAAAGCGAGAAGAAAACCACGAACTTGTGGTGAGCTTGCCAAACCATCTACATGAGCATAAAAGGTTCCCATAGTGCTCCGCTCCATTCGTGCCATTCGCCAAGGAAAGAAAGAACCTCATGGCGCAGCGAATTTCCACGAATACAGGCTAGCGAGAAGGCAATTCGTACATTCGTGGCTAACAATTGAACTTTCACAAACATTTGAAAATCAGCCCCCTACAAAATTTGTCATCTCAATGATAGGAGAGATCTCATGTTGATTAGGAAAGCATGAGATCTTTCGCAGGCTCAAGATGACATCCTAGGATGGGAAATCCTGTCCTCTGTCAGCGTATGCCCAACATGCTATCCAGAGTCTCGAAAAATGAAGAAGGCAGCCACGAATTTCCGAATTAGGAGGAGAAGGTTGGTGGTAGGTGGCAACTCGTACATTCGTGGTAACAAACAAGAT